>DAMX01000097.1:27816-31836 GCA_002497195.1 Methanomassiliicoccaceae archaeon UBA354
CTCGTCCCCTTATAGGACGGTGATGCCCGTATGTTCCGGCGGCGTCTATCCCGGAATGCTCGAGAAGATGGTCCGCTCGTCGGGCCTTAACGTCCAGATACAGGCGGGAGGAGGCGTGGCAGGCCATCCCGGCGGAGTAAGGAGCGGTGCGATGGCAATGTCCCAGGCGGTCAATGCCATCTATAACAAGGTGCCGCTCAAAGAGTATGCGAAGAACCATAAGGAACTGGCGCAGGCGCTGGAGAAATGGGGGCTCAAGGAATGAAACTGAAAGTAAAGTATTTCGATGTGGACGCGTCGGAGCCGACGGTCCTGATGCACGACGACGACTGCGAGGAGATCGGTGTCCAGGAGAACGACCGCGTGAGGCTGGAGGCCAAAGGTACCGCCACGGCGCTGGTCAGCAGGACGGACACCCTGGTAGAGCGCGGCACCATAATGGTCCCGGCGAAGACGATGGCCGTGACGGGAGCCAAAGACGGCTCCCTGATATCCGTGGAGTTCGCCCCTGCGCCGGAGTCGGTCCGGAGCATACGCAAGAAAATGGACGGGGAGGTGCTTTCGAAGGATGAGATATTCGGTATCGTCCGTGACATCCTGGATACGAAGCTTTCGAAGATCGAGATCTCCGCCTGGCTCACGTCGCTTTACATCAATGGCATGTGCATCGAGGAGATAGCGGACTTCGCAACCGCCATGGTCGATACGGGGGACAGGATCGTATTCGACAGAAAGCCTGTCTACGACTTCCACAGCATGGGGGGCGTCCCGGGCAACAAGGTCACGCCCATCGTGGTTTCGATCGTGGCCGCGGCAGGGCTCATGCTTCCCAAGACCTCGTCCCGCGCCATAAGCAGCGCGTGCGGGACCTCCGATTTCGTAGAAACGTTCTGCGAAGTGGCTCTGTCCGCCGATAGGCTGAAGGATGTGGCAGAGGACACCGGGGGTGCGCTCGCATGGGGCGGCGCCATCAACCTGGCGCCGGTGGACGACCTGGTGATAAAAATAGAACATCCGCTGGGCATCAACCCACGCGCCCAGATGCTGGCTTCGATACTCAGCAAGAAACTCGCCATCGGTGCGGAGTATCTGCTGATCGACATTCCGATGGGCGTCGGGACCAAGGTCCCGGACATAGACTCGGCCCGCGCGTACGCCAGGGACTTTATGGATCTGGGGGACAAGCTGGGCATGCACGTGGAGTGTGCGATAACCTATGCCGACCAACCAGTGGGAAGCGCAGTGGGGCCCAACCTCGAGGCCAGGGAATGCATCCGCATACTGGAGGGCGACGGCCATCCCGCGAGCGTCGCCGAGAAGGCATGCGAGCTGGCAGGGATTGTTCTGGAAATGGGCGGGATATCCAACGGCAGCGTCAAGGCGAGGGAGATACTCAACTCCGGCGCGGCGCTCAGGAAGTTCAAGGAGATCGTGGAGGCGCAGGGAGGCAGCCCCGAAATAAAGTCCGAAGACCTGAAGCCGGGAGAGTTCATGGCAGAGCTGAGGTCCAATAAGAGCGGATATGTCCACGGCATAAAGAACAAGGACATCGTGGCGGTCGCGAAGGCCGCCGGGTCGCCCAACGACAAAGGCGCAGGCTTACTTCTGTTCCGCAAGAAGGGACAGAGGGTCGAGTCCGGAGATGTGCTGATGGAGATCTACGCTGAGAACGAGGCCAAACTGCAACGCGCCATGAACCTTGCGGAAAGGTACCAGCCGGTGGACATACAGGGTATGCTGATCAAACGCGTATCGGTTCCGAATGTAAAGCGATGATATGAGGTCCTTCTGCTTCACGGTCGACGTAGACAGGGATGCAAATATCCCTGTCCCGGGAATGAGCCAGGCAGGCTCATACAACAGAGGGCTGGGGACCGCCCCCAGGTTCAGGTCCTCTGGCGAGGGCATAGGGGCGCTGACGGAGATACTTGACGAGATGGGCGTTAAGGCCACATATTTCGCCGAGGCGAGAACCCTTTCGAACATAGGGGCCCATCATCTTGTCGGGCGCGAGGTAGGTATACACGGCTTCGACCACGAGGACTTCACGGGCACCTTCCCTCCCGGAGGGAAAAAGGAGGTCCTGAACAGAGCGTGCGAAGCCGTCGAGGACCTTACCGGAAAAAGACCCAGATGTTCGAGGATGCCTTATATGAAGATCTCTGAAGATGTACCGCCGATACTTGCAGAGATCGGGATAAGGTATGATTCTTCCACATACCGGGACATGGAAAAAGAGATTCTCCCATACGGTCTGGCCGGGGTCGTGGAGTTTCCGGTGCCGGTAGCCAGTGATGCATCGGGCAAGAAGATAGTCGGATACCTGTGGCCCATGCATGAAGGCAAACGTCCTCCCGGCGACTACATCGAGATGGCATCCCGCATGGAAAATGGCACGTTCATACTTGCAACCCATAGCTGGCACATGTCGGAACGCATAGACGGAGGATATGTTTCGAAACAGGATGCAAAAGCCAACGAAAACAACGTCCGCGAAGCGATAGCGGGCATATTGGACCTGGGGTACGAGGCCGAGACCCTGCCCGATGCGGCCGAACGTTTCGGCGTGCGCTAAAGTAATAAATATAAAGCTCGGTTCGTTCAAGGTTATCATGACCGCCGATCTCATTCTTGGCAAGGAAATTTCCCAGCAGATATACGGGGAGCTCGATGCCAGGATAGACAGGCTGAAGAAGAACGGGATAACCCCGGGCCTTGCAGTGGTACTCGTCGGGGAAGATCCAGCATCGCAGACCTACGTACGGATGAAAGGCAAGATGTGCCGGGAGCTGGGTATGCATTCGGACACCATAATCATGCCGGAGACCACGACCCAGGAGGAGCTTCTTGCGAGGGTCGAAGGGCTCAACAGCGACCCCGGCATACACGGATTCCTGATCCAGCTGCCGCTTCCCAAGCATATCGACGAGCAGGCGGTCATCAATGCGATAGACCCGTCGAAGGACGTGGACTGCTTCCACCCGTTCAACGTAGGAAAGATGCTGATAGGGGAACCTGAATTCCTTCCTGCGACCCCGGCAGGAGTGCAACAGCTCCTGATACGTTCGGGCGTCGAGACAGACGGTAAGCACGTAGTCGTCGTGGGGAGGAGCAACATCGTCGGAAAGCCCATGGCCGCGATGATGGTACAGAAGACCAGGGGCGCCAACTCCACAGTCACGGTGGTCCACTCTAGGACCGAAGACATAGGGTCGATAACCCGCCAGGCGGACATACTTATAGTCGCCATAGGAAAAGCGGGCTTCATAACTCCCGACATGGTCAAGGAAGGCGCCGTGGTCATAGACGTGGGTACCAACCATATACCCGACCCGACGGCCAAAAAAGGAACGCGTCTGGTAGGGGACGTGGATGAGAACGTTAAGGAGAAGGCATCGGCCATGACGCCCGTACCGGGCGGCGTCGGTCCGATGACGATTTGTATGCTCATGTCCAACACCGTCCATGCGGCGGAGAGGGCTTACGAGAGGAAGTGCAGTCAATGATACACGAGTGCGAGGAACACGGTTATTTCCGCGGCGAGGAATGCCCGCTCTGCGGCGAGGAAGGCAAATTCATAATGAGCGACTACGAGGTTGAAAAGCTCGGAAGGAGCATGGCGGCCATCCTCAGGCACGGAAACGGGGACCCCGACATGGACGAGCAGGGTTTCGTGGACATACGCGACATAGTTTCAATGGTCAAAGGAAGGGACCAGAACAGATGGAAATGGCTCAGGCCCCACCACATCGAGGCGATGGTGGAGACCGACCCCAAGGGAAGATACCAGATATCCGGGGCAGACGTGAGGGCGACCTACGGACACACGATAAAACTGGAACTCAACCTTCCCACGGACAACGTCCCGGAAGAGCTGTACTACCCGGCCACCGACGAGGAGGCGGAGCTGATCCTGGAGGCGGGCCTCATGCCCACGGACCGTGCGATGGTACACTTGTCACTGACATACGACGATGCAGTTACGGCCGGGTCCGTCCGCAGCGAGGACCCGGTGATCAT
>DAMX01000097.1:32182-38403 GCA_002497195.1 Methanomassiliicoccaceae archaeon UBA354
AGGGAGGACTGAATGCCCGTCATTCTCAGGCCTGACGAGGTCAAGGCCAAGTACGGGCCCCTGTTCTGCCGCGGATTCTATACGATGGTGGACGAGGATAACGGTATAGCCCAGATCGTCGAGGTCTGCTCTTCGAGAGGTCCCGCCGAATGGGACATCGTGAACCGCCGCCGTACCGGAGGAATAATCAAAGACATAGATCTGGACGGACAGACGCTGATAATGGACGTCGAGATAGGCGAGAAGGAGCTCAGGTTCGGCCCGGTCTCCGCAAACCTGGGAGGCCAGGGAGTGTCGTCGCTGAAAGTCGAAGGCGACCGCGTACGCACGGTATGGAAAGGGCTCGCCGGGGCGTCCGTCGGGATCGGAGCATGCATCCCCCAGTGCCCGGACGTCATCGAGACCGTCTATCCGGACGATTTCAAACTGGGCGGTGCGCATGCCGCCAGCGTGGAGATAGTCACCCCCAAGATGGTGCGTCTGGTCATCGGCATCGACGATACGGACACTAAGGACAAGGGCGCCACGTGGGTCGTCGGGATGAAGCTGGGAAGAGCATGTCCATACGGCAAGTTCATCGAGCACAAGATAATACAGCTCAACCCCAACGCGCCCAACAAGACCACCAACTGCTGTTCCACGGCGATATCTTTCGCCGCAACGGAAGAGGAGATCCCGAAGATAATCGAGTTCGCGGTCGATTTCGTGAGAAAGGAGTCGTATTCCGAGGATGCGGTCATCACGGTGTACAAGGGGCTGAAAATACCCGAGCCGCTCAGCGATTTCGGATGGAGCGCGAAAACGGTGCTCTACGAACGGGAGACGGCCATAAAACTGGCCGAGGAGAACGGGGTTCAGATAATATCCGTCACCGGCATGGGCGGCGTCATAGGCGCGGTCGCGGCGATAGGATGTTTCGACATGGGCGTCCGTTCCGCAGGCGTCCCCAGTGATTTCGAGTGATGAAATGTCTATCTCCAACATCCTGACCAGCAGAGCCTACTCGGCGTACGAGGCCATGCTCAGGAAGGAGGTCCTCGCAAGCCCGGTGCCGAAACATATTGCCGTAATTATGGACGGCAACCGCAGGTACGCGGAGGAGCGGGGGGAGACGAGGGAAGAGGGCCACCGGCTCGGCAGCGAGAAACTGGAAGAAGTCCTGGACTGGTGCGTGGAAGACGGGGTCAGGTTCCTGACCGTTTACGCTTTCTCCATGGAGAATTTCAACAGGGAGATGGACGAGGTAGACTACCTGATGGACCTGCTCAGGAATTCGCTCATAAAGTTCGCGGAGAGCCCCCGGGTCCACGAGAAGAAGGTACGGCTAAGGGTGCTCGGCGATGTGACCATGCTGCCCGAACATGTCAGAGAGGCCGCGGATTACGCATACGAGAAGACAAAAGACTACTCGGACTACCATTTCAACATGGCCATAGCCTACGGGGGCAGGCAGGAGATAATAGCGGCCGTCAAGACGGTCGCCCGTAAAGTGGCGGACGGAGAGATGGAAGTGGAGGACATCGACGAGAAAGTGCTGTCGGAACATATGTACACCTCCGATACCCCCGACCCCGACCTAGTACTCAGGACATCCGGCGAAGTGAGGATATCGAATTTCCTGCTTTGGCAGCTGGCCTATTCCGAACTTTACTTCACCGATGTCTACTGGCCGGGTTTCAGGTACATCGACTTCCTTCGCGCCATAAGGACATATCAGCAACGCGGAAGACGCTATGGGAAGTGAATCATGACAAGGTACGATGCGGTGTTCATACACGCCCCGAGCGTTTATGACTTCAGGAAAAAGCCGATATTCTACGGCCCGGTGAGCGATGTGATACCTTCTTCGCCGGTGTTCGAGATGTATCCGATAGGTTTCATGACCCTCAGTGCACATCTTCAGAGGGCCGGGTTCAAGACGAGGATCGTCAACATAGCGGTCAGGATGCTTATGAGCGACAGGTACGACGCCGAGAAGGCGATCAGAAAGCTCGACTCGAAGGTATATTTCATAGACCTCCACTGGATGCCCCATGCCCACGGGGCGCTGGAGCTCGCCAAGCTGGTCAAGAAGCACCATCCCGACGCGAAGGTCGAGATCGGAGGCCTGACGTCCTCGTACTTCTGGGAGGAGCTCATAGTCCGTCCCGAGGTGGACATGGTGATGCGCGGAGATTCCACAGAGGAGCCGACGGTCAGGATGATGCAGGTCCTCGAGTCCGGAGGAGATCTCTCGGTCGTCCCCAATCTGGTCTGGAAAGACAACGACGGCAGGGTCCACGACAACCGAGTATCATTTGTGCCAGACACCCTGGACGATGTCATTTTCGACTACGGTACAATGATCAAGGGGGTTCTTACTACCATGGACATAAAGAGCTCCCTTCCCTGGGCGGGGTGGGGCTCCGAACCTCTGACCATGGCTCTGTCGGTACGCGGATGCTCGCTCAACTGCGCCGAATGCGGAGGCTCGCACTTCGCAAACGGAAGAGTGGTATGCAGGAGCAGGCCCGCTTTCAGGAGCCCCGAGAAACTGGCCGAGGACCTGGAAGCGATACAGAGCTACATGAAGGCGCCCATATTCGTAGTAGGGGACATCAGGCAGAACGGCACCGGGTATTCCGAAAGATTTCTCAGGTCCGTGAAAGAACGCGGTATCGAGAATCACGTGGTCATCGAGCTCTTCAACGGTGCCAGTGCGGAATACTTCAGGTCTCTGGACCACGCTTTCGACGGCGGATACACCATAGAGTTCTCTCCGGACTCCCATGACGAGGAGGTGCGTTTCGCCCTCGGCAAGGGGTACACCAACGAGAACATCGAAAAAACAGTGCAAAACGCCTTCGAAGGAGGATGCATGCGCATGGACCTCTTCTACATGAACGGGCTCCCGTTCCAATCATACGATTCGGCGATCAACAGTGCCAGAGCTTCTAAGAAATTGTGGGGGCTCGTTGATAAGAAGGACCCTCTTTTCATTTACAACTCACCTTTCTCACCTTTCGTCGATCCCGGAAGCAGAGCCTTCGAGGATCCGAAGGCATGGGGATACAAGTTCTTCGCCAGGACCCTCGAGGAGCACCGCGCGCTACTGGACAGCCCCTCTTGGAAGCTAACCCTTTCATACGAGACAGAGCTCATGACGCGCGACCAGATAGCTGAGGCATCATACGATGCGGCGAATGTTCTGGCACAATGTGAGTTCGAGGCTGGGAGGATATCCGAGGAAAGGCTGAGGAACCGTACCGGCAGGACCGAGGTCGCACGTTCGCTGATGCATGAGGTGGACGCGATAATGGCCATAAAGGACACTGCCGAGCGCGACACCCTCCTCTGGGGGATAAAAGAGAAGGGCATGGAGATGATGAACTCCACGGTCTGCGAGAAGGACGACCTGGTATGGGAGTCCAAGCCCGTATGGGCCAGCGCGCCCAGGGCGCTCAGGGGACTGATGTTCCCTCTGAAGCGAGATTAATTATCATTATCTAATAATATAGGAGCGCGCGAAGGTCACTTCCTCCCCATCTCGCGGGATTTCAAGGTGCTTGCCTCGACCGCCGCAATGAAGGCAGACCGCACGCAGGAGTCCTCTAACACGCGGACGCCCTCTATGGTGGTACCTCCCGGTGAGCACACCCCGTCCTTCAGCTTGTCGGGATGTTCTCCGGTCTCGAGCACCATCTTGGCCGCACCGAGCATCGACTGGGCAGCCAGCCTTATCGCCTTGTCACGGGGTATCCCGCATAGCACGCCGCCGTCGGCCATTGCATCTATCACCATATACATGAAGGCGGGAGAGCTACCAGCGAGACCGGTGACCGCGTCAAGGTCCGATTCTCTGACCTCTTCCGCGGCACCCGAGGATGACAGGACGCTACGGACCTTCTCGACATCGCCGTCGGTGGCCTTCGTTCCCCGGGAATATCCCGCGGCACCCTCGCCCACAAGGCAGCAATGATTGGGCATAACTCGAACAATTTTACTATCTGGCACATACGCCTCTAAATCAGCGATCTTGACTCCTGCGACAATGCTCATCACCAGATGTGAGCTGCCTATCGCCAGGCCGTCCTCCGCGAAAAGACCCTGAAGCTGGTAGGGCTTCACGGCGAGGACAAGGAAATCTGTCGCCGCCGCCATCTCCGCGGCGGTCTCGTAGGCCTTTATGCCGTATTTGGAGGCCACCTCGTTCCTAGTCGAAGCGCTGGGGGCGCATGCGGCCACCTCGTCCTTGGCGTATAGCCCGCTAGAAATGATTCCGCCTATCATGGCGGAAGCCATCTTTCCCGCGCCGATGAAACCGATTTTCACAGACATTGCAATCTAGTGCGAATCGACTACCCCCATAATAACTTGTTCCCGCGCTCGTGTAAATAAGAAAGGGCGTGACTCAACCGTTATATACTTTTAAGACGTCGCGCCGACCCAATGTCACTGATAACGTACTACATTCCGCTGATGGTACTAGGCGTGGTCTGTATGGGCTTCGCGCCGCTAGCGTGGTTCGTGTCTAGGTTCATAAGACCTACGAAAACGACGCCGTGGATGGAGTCGACCTATGAGTGCGGGTCTGAACCGATCGGGGACGCACACGTCCAATTCAGGTTCCAGTACTACGCTTTCGCTATCATTTTCGTGGTCTTCGACCTTGTCGCGACCATCCTGATGGTGTGGGCCGTAGGATTCTCGGGTCTCTCGACCATGGCTCGCATCTGGGTTCTCATATTCCTCGGCGTGATAATACTGAGCGTGTCATATGCGCTCAAAAAGGAGGAAGTAATATGGATATGAGCCTGTATCCCCACGCCGTCGCCATGAGCGCGGAAGAGTTCATGGACTGGTCGACTCTGGTTATAAACGACCTTCTGAGCGCCGGGACAAAGAAGACCGTCGACAAGCTCACAGGCCCCGTCTGGACATGGGCGATGAAGAACTCCATGCACCCTCTGCACTGGGGACTTGCCTGCTGTGCCCTCGAGATGGCGTCCGCCTCCACCACAAGGCACGATGCCGAGCGTCTCGGAATAATCTACCGTTCGTCCCCGAGGCAGACCGATATCCTGCTCATCAACGGATGGATCGGGAAGAAGGTCAGGCCTGCGATCAGGCGCCTTTACGAACAGATACCCAATCCGAAATGGGTCATAGCCATGGGGGAGTGCGCCATTTCCGGCGGACCCTGGTATGACTCCTACAACTGCGTCCAGGGTGTCGACCAGATCGTTCCGGTCGACCTTTACATCCCCGGATGCCCCGTGAAGCCCGACGCGATGATCGACGGATTCATGCTGCTTCAGAAGAAGATAGGCGACTACTTCAACAGAGGCGTATTCCTGGAGGACTGAACATGATGGACACAGAAGCTATCTATCAGGAGCCTTCGGTCTCCGAAATAAAGCATCTTCTCGAGAACAAGTTCAAAGGGAAGGTGGCTGTAAGCAAAACGGACGTACGTCGCGTTCACGCGGAGATCCTCAACAAAGAGGACGTCTTCGAAGTATGCAACTACATCCACGACAACCTCACGTTCGAGCACTGCTCCATGGTCATGGGGGCAGACATGATCGACCATCTGGAGGTCATTTATCTCCTCACCAATTATTACAGCGGAACGGTGATCGAGATATTTGCCAAGCTGCCTCTTGACGACCTGCACGTACACTCTGTCGCACTCATATGGGAAGGCGCGAACTGGCACGAGAGAGAGACCTTCGAGCTTTTCGGGATCATCTTCGATGAGCACCCCAAGCTGAAGAGGCTCCTCACCCCGGACACCTATACGTTCTTCCCGTTCAGGAAGTCCTACAAGCTCAGGGGGCAGGAATGATGGTAGTCGAGAACACAATAGACACATTCGATTCGCCTCCCGAGGAGAGGATCGGCAAAGACAGGTATCAAACGGACGCGATGTGGATCTACATGGGTCCGCAGCACCCCTTCTCCCACGGACTTTGGACCCTTAAGGTCAGAGTCGACGGAGAGATAGTAACGGATGCGGAGCCCGTCATCGGATATCTGCACCGCGGCTGGGAGAAGGAGGCCGAGAACAGGGAGTACCCCAAGATCATACCCATGGCCGACCGTCTCTGCTATTCGGCGTCCATGACATACACCCACCTCTACTGCATGACGGTCGAGAAGGCACTGGGAATCGAGATACCCGAGAAGGCCGAGTACATAAGGATCGTGGCCGACGAGATATGCCGCATACAGTCCCACCT
>DAMX01000097.1:38686-65396 GCA_002497195.1 Methanomassiliicoccaceae archaeon UBA354
TACTGGCTCGACCTTAATGTAAGGCTCTGCGGCCAGAGGATGACTACGAACTATCCGCGTATCGGAGGGGTCAGGAACGACACCACCGATATATTCGACAGGGATGTCATGAGGTGCACCGAGCGCTTCGAGAAAGCGCTCTGGGACATCATCGACATGATCGACAGCAGCTCCGTATACGTATCGAGGATGAAAGGCATCAGCCGCCTCACCCGCGAGCAGTGCGCCAACCTTGGCGTCACAGGGCCCGCCATGAGGGGCTGCGGGGTCGACTTCGACCTCCGCCGCGACGATCCCTACGGAAAATACGAGAACATAGACTTCGAGGTCCCGGTCCTCACGGAAGGGGACACATATGCCAGATACATGGTCAGGATCGAAGAGATGTTCCAGTCCTGCGAGATAATAAGGCAGGCGGTCCGCAAGATCAACGCTCTTGGCAAGAACGCCCCCTACAGGCTCAAGGTGCCCTCCAAGGTGCCGGCCGGAAAGGCGTTCTGTAAGCTCGAGGATCCCCGCGGCGAGTCCATTATGTACCTCATCTCGGACGGAACGGACAAACCGTTCAGGCTCAAGGTGCGCGCCCCCCTGTTCACCAACATCTCGGCCTCCAGGCCCATGGTCAAAGGTGTAAGGGTCGCCGACGTACCGGCGGTGATGGCTATGATAGATGTCTGCATGGGAGAGACGGACAGGTGATAACATGGTGTCTTCAATGAAAGATTGGATGCAATACGGAGACCCGATGTCGAACCCGTACTACCCGTACGACACGTACAACGTGGTCTACGACATAGGTTTCGAAGTCTACCAGTTCCTCGGAGGAATAGTGGCCTGGCTTATAGATCTGCTACTGCCCGGCAACCCGGTCTCGGAGTGGCTGATTTCCGACGCCGTTGTCAACGCCTTCGCGATAATAATCCTGGCGCTGCTGATATTCATTGTGATATTCGTCGGTGTGCTGATATCGTTATGGGAAGAGCGTAAAGTGCTGGGAAGGTTCATGGACAGGAGAGGGACCATGATAGGCATGAAGGGATTCATGCAGTGCGTGGCAGACGGTCTAAAGACCTTCATGAAAGAGAACACGTTGCCCAAGAAGATCGATAAGATGACCTACATGTGGACGGTCTCCCTTATCATAGGGACATCGGTCCTGGTGGCATGCATGCTTCCCCTTTCGGACAGGTTCTACATCGTGAACTTCGACTCGGGACTGCTGATCGTCATGGCGCTTTACGCGTTGGCGCCTTTCTTCATACTGGTCTCCGGTTGGTCCCAGAACAACAAATACTCTCTTATAGGGGGCATGAGGGCCGCGGAGTCCATGATATCCTATGAGATCCCGATGCTGATCATCGTCTGTTCCGTGGCTGTCCTTTCAGGCACGTTCAACATCGGCGGCATCGTGGCCGCCCAGAACGAATCGATGTGGTACATCATCCCGCTCTTTGTGGGGTTCATCGTGTTCTTCACATGTTCGTGCGCCGAAGCGGAACGCTCGCCCTTCGACCTGGCCGAGGCCGAGGCCGAACTCGTCGAGGGATGGCAGACCGAGTACGCCGGAATGAAATGGGGACTCATAATGCTGGGCGACTACCTCAGGGGATTCGCCTCCTGCGCGATGATATCCATAATGTTCCTGGGAGGCTGGAACATAGCTCCGTTCGCATCCGATGCGGTCAACGGGTTCCTTCCCGAGCTCGTGCAGCTGCTCAAGGGCTGGTTCATCTTCTTCATAATGATCTGGGTCAGGGTCGCCCTGCCCCGTGTAAGGATAGACCAGATCCTCAACCTCGGATGGAAGGTGTTCATGCCGCTGTCGGTTATCAACCTGGCAATAGCGGTGCTGCTCAAAGTAGGAGGTGTCTTCTGATGCCTATAAAATATCTCGATAAATATCCGAAAAACCCCGCCAGGAGCCTCTGGGTCCTAAAGCCGATGTGGGTGAGTCTGAAGCTGTTCTTCAAGACGGTCAGACACAGGCCGGTCACCATTCTGTATCCTTACGAGAAGGAATGGATCCCCGACAACTACCGCGGACGCCCTGGGCTCAGGTTCGACAAGTGCGTCGGTTGCGGCGTATGCTCGAGGATGTGCCCCACAGGGTGCATCAAGATGGTCGAGGTCCCGGACGACGAGGGCAAGATGGTAATGAGGCCGCAGGTGTTCGTCGGAAGGTGCGCCTTCTGCGGATACTGCGCCGAGTACTGCCCCGTGGACGCGATGACGGTCACTCCGGAATACGAGCTCGCGGAACTGTTCAAGGAGGACATGTTCTACGGGCCCCGCAGGCTCAACTTCAAAGACACCACCCCGGGAATGGAGGTACACCTCGAAGTGACCCTCCAGTCGGACATCGATGCAGGGGCCTCCGAGAAGAGGTTCCGCCCTCATGAGATCGACAACCCGGTCGTCGACGAGGACGCGTGCATCGGGTGCAAGAAGTGCCAGAAGGTATGTCCGGTCGATGCCGTCGAAATGGTGGAGAAGGGCCTCAACGCCAAAGGAAAGCCCAAGCTCATACCTGTTTTCGACCTGAAGAAGTGCATTTGTTGCGAGAACTGCGTGATCGACTGTCCAAAGGACGCCATTCACATTGAGGAGGTGCTCTGATGTCTGCAATACAAAATATATGGACCATGTTCACCGACTATCTGGGATATCTCGGCGACAACGGCGACATGGTGATGTTCCTGGCCGTAGCGGCCATCGGAATCACCGCCGCGCTGTTCGTGGTCACCGACAAAGAGGCCATGCACAGCGCATTCTACCTCGCCCTGGTGTTCGTCGTCGTGGCAGTGGTCTTCCTATTCCTGGAGGCCGAGTTCATGGCGATAATACAGCTGTTCGTCTACGTCGGTGCTATCACCATACTGTTCGCGTTCAGTATAATGCTCACCAGAAGATACATAATGAGGCCGGGAGGTGGCAACGATGATGAGTAAGAGGACGATATACGGTATCGTTACAGCGGTGATAGTGCTGGCCACGCTTACTTTCGCAGTCTTCGCCACCGGATGGGGGGACATCGTCTCCAACAGCTGGCCCCAGTCGCTTCCCACGTTCAACCCGATCGACGGAAGCGGCAGCATCCTGACCAACTCGCTCACGTACGTGATGTTCGAGACATACGGGCCCATGGTGGCCCTGCTGTCCCTGATCATGTTCGGTGCGATGGTCGGCGCCATATGCGTTGCAAAAGAGGAGGTGGACGACGATGATTCCAATTGAGTTCTTCCTCATGTTCTCGGCCATACTGTTCGTCATAGGGATCTATGGCATAATGACCAAGAACAATGCGATAGTGGTGCTGATGTGCATCGAGCTGGTGCTCAATGCCGCCAACATAAACCTGGTGGCGTTCGCCGCATACAACGGCGACATAATGGGTCAGGTCTTCGTGGTGTTCACCGTCGCCGTCGCAGCTTGCGAGGTCGCAGTGGGCATAGCGATACTGCTCAACGCATACAAGATGAAGAAAACGACCGTCATAGACGATCTTACGGAATTGAGGTGGTAAGATGTTCATTGAATACACATGGCTCATACCGGTGATTCCGCTGATTTTCTTCGTTATCATCGGTCTGACCGGAAACAAAACCCCCAAAGAAGGGGGAATAATAGCTATAATAGGAGCCCTGGCATCCCTCGTCCTCTCAGTGCTGGTGGTGTACGAGTTCCTTACGGGACCTGCGTACAACGGCGGCGTCGGTTATGTGACCGATGCGGTGACATGGTTCTCCATCCCGGGCGGGTTCACCCTCACACTGGGATACTATGTGGATGGGCTCACCTGCGTCATGCTGATGTTCTCCTCCCTGATCTCCCTGCTGATCTTCATATACTCCATAGGGTACATGCATGACCAGGGCAAGAGGAACAGGAGATACTTCGCAGAAGTGAGCTTGTTCCTGGCAGGAATGCTGGGACTCATAATCTCCAACAACTACCTGATGACCTTCGTCTTCTGGGAGATAATGGGCCTCTGCTCGTACCTGCTGATCGGGTTCTGGAGCTTCAGGCACCCCGAAGGGGACGTGGCTTCCGACAACGCCGCTTCCGCGGCGAAGAAGGCGTTCATCGTCACCCGTCTGGGAGACGTGTCCTTCATGGGAGGCCTGTTCGTGCTGCTGTACGCGTTCCAGTCCCTCGACTACGTCAACCTGTTCGACCCTGCGGCGATAGCGGCAGTCGATACGAACCTGATAGTGCTGGCGACCCTTCTGCTGTTCGGAGGTGCGATCGGAAAGAGCGCACAATTCCCTCTGCAGGACTGGCTGCCTGACGCGATGGCCGGCCCGACGACCGTTTCGGCTTTGATACACGCGGCCACCATGGTCAAGGCGGGAGTATACCTCGTTGCGAGGAGCTACCCTCTGTTCGTTCAGTCCGCAGACGTCATGCTGCTGGTCGGTCTCATCGGAGGCATAACCGCGATACTGGCGGCTTCCATGGCGCTTAACAACATGAACATCAAAAAGGTCCTCGCATACTCGACCATCTCCCAGCTGGGCTACATGATAATGGCCCTGGGTGCGGGCGGATACATGATGGCCATCGGAATGAAGGAAGGCAACACGGCCCTCATAGCGGCAGGTGCCGCCGGATATACGGCGGGCGTCTTCCACATGTTCAACCACGCCTTCTTCAAGGCCCTGCTGTTCCTGGGTTCCGGTTCGGTAATCCATTCGTGCGGCACGGAGGACATGCGTGAGATGGGCGGCCTTGGCAAGAAGATGAAGTGGACCTCGATCACGATGCTCATCGGTTCGATGTCCATCGCCGGGTTCCCGTTCTTCAGTGGGTTCTGGTCCAAGGACCTTGTCCTGGAGTCGGTTATGAAAGCATCCGAATTCGGCCCCGAGGGATACATATTCATGATAATATGGATCCTTGGAGTTGTTACAGCGTTCATGACGGCATTCTACATGTTCCGCATGTGGTACATGACGTTCGCCGGTCCCGAGGGCCACGCGACAGAGCACTCGCACGGCGAGTCCCCGTCTACCATGACGGTCCCGCTGATGCTGCTCTCCATATTCGCTTTCGGATCCGGTTTCCTGATCCTGTTCGGGCTCGACGGAATAATCACCATATCTCCCGACTCGATCACCGGAGCGTTCATAGTGGGTATGCACGAAGGTCACGGAGCGGTTCACTACATCGAAGAGCTGTTCACCAACCCGTACACCTACCTGACGATCGTCCTGGCGTTGCTGGGGATATACATTGCGTACCTCATGTACAGCAAGTTCTCCGTCAACCCCGGAAGGTTCAACAGGGAGGGCGAATCCAGGCTCTACAAGGCCCTGGAAAAGAGATGGTGGTTCCCCCAGCTCTACGACTGGATATCCTGGAAGTTCGGATACGGCATCGCAAAGGGTGTCGATTACTTCGACAGGAACGTCATAGACGGCACTGTGAACGGACTCTCGGGCTCGGTCGTCGGATCGGGCGAGAGCGCCAAATACGTGCAGACAGGAAACGTGGGCAACTATGCCTCGATCGTGATGATCGGGGTCGCGGCGGTGTTCGTTGCGGCTCTGATACTGATCTACTACATGGGAGGGATGTGAGTTGTTCGACGAAATATTCGCTGAGATACCCATACTGATTCTGTTGCTGGTGATTCCGCTCGTCGGGGCCGTAGCGACGCTGTTCATGGGCGGAGAGAGACAGAAGTACGCGAAGTACGTGGCAGGAGCCTTCTCGGGCGTAACGCTGGTACTTGCGATACTCCTAATGTTCGTCGACAACACGGCGCTGCTTTCGGAGAACTATCTCTGGATCGACGCCGCGAACATCAGGATATCGTTCATACTCGAGATGGACGGACTCAGCCTGCTGATGGTCCTGCTGACCGCTCTGCTTGTGTTCCTGGTGGTCGTGTTCTCGGCATCCGAGAGCGACAGGCCGAACTACTTCCACACACTGATAATGGCCATGGAGCTGGGCCTGATGGGCGTATACCTGTCGGCCGATTACTTCCTGTTCTACATCATGTGGGAGGTAACTCTGATCCCGATGTACTTCATGATTTCATGGTACGGAGGGCCCAGGAGGCACTACGCCGCTATCAAGTTCTTCATCTACACGCATATAGCCAGCCTTGTGATGCTGATCGGTATATTCGCCGTGGTGTTCGAGGCTGCGGCAGTGAACCCCGGGGTCATAGCTGACTTCTCGTTCGCGGCAGTCAACGCCGCGTCCGGGTCCTTCGGCGAGGTCTTCCAGGTCCTCGTGTTCGGTCTGCTGTTCTTCGGGTTCGCGGTCAAGATGCCCGCCGTCCCGTTCCACACATGGCTTCCGGACGCGCACGTGGAGGCTCCCACCGGAGGTTCGGTCCTGCTTGCGGGTGTAATGCTTAAGATGGGATCTTACGGTATCATCAGGGTCGCGCTCAACGCCCTCCCTGACGGAGCCATATGGTGGGCGGAGATCATCCTGGTAGTCGCGCTAATCTCCATTGTCTACGGTGCATACGCGTGCATCGCGCAGACCGATCTCAAGAAGATGGTGGCATATTCTTCCATCAACCACATGGGAATGGTCATGCTGGGCATCGCCGCATCGCTGCTGTATGTAAAGTACGCCGCATCGCCCGACGCCAGCATAGCGCAGATCGGGATAATGTTCGCTGTCTTCCAGATGTTCGCCCACGGCCTCGTCACCGCAGTCCTGTTCATGGTGTGCGGTTACACGGGCCACGCGCTCGGAACCAGGGAGATACCTCTACTCGGAGGCCTGGCCGGCAAACTGCCTGCCTATGCGACCTTCATGATGATCGGATTCATGGCCTCTCTGGGCCTGCCCGGTCTCGTAGGGTTCTGGGGAGAGTTCGGTGTCATATTCTCGTTCTACGTCGCTGCAGAGGCGATGGGCATGATATGGCTGATCGTGTTCTGTCTGCTGTCCATAATGCTTAACGCCGGATTCTACATCTGGGCGATGCAGAGGACGCTGTTCGGAAGGGAGACGACCAAGATCGACCTGTCCCATGTGCATGATGTGAGCAAGGCCGAGGGCTTCGCGCTGGCGGTGCTGTGCGTGATCATAGCCCTGTTCGGTATCTGGCCCGACTTCGCTTTGGGATACATAGAGACTTTCGTGGCAAACTTTGCCATACCGGGGGTGTGATAAATGGTAGATATTGATATCAGTTGGATAGCCGATACTTTCGGAAGCATAACCCCGGTACTGCCCATGGTGCTCGTCATCATCGGAGCGTTGCTGATGCCTGGCATACACCTTCTTCTGAAAAGGAAGAATGTGACGTGCGCGGTTTCGCTGGCCTTCGTTGTGGTGGCAGCAGTATTCAACGTACTGCTCCTCCTGGGGCACTACACCGGGACATATTACGGACTGTTCACGTACGACGCGTTCTCCGGATTGATGATACTGCTGTTCCAGGCGGTCGCGTTCATCGCGATCCTGATAGCAGGTCCCAGCAGCGAGACGACCAGGCTGCACGTCGGGGCGTTCTACTCGCTGATGCTCATAGCTACGGCGGGAATGTCCTTCGTCGCAACGGCTTCGGACCTGCTCCTGATCTTCGTGGGCGTCGAGATGGTCAGCATCCCTTCGTACGCGATGGTCGCAATGAAGAAGAAGGACCCCAGGGCCTCGGAGGCCGCTGTCAAGTATATCATCATCGGAGGACTGTCCTCCGGTCTGACGATCTACGGTATCTCGATGCTGTTCGGCCTCACAGGCACGACGAACATCGCCGATATCGCGGCAGCTCTCGCAACCCAGGGGTACACCGCAGGACTAGTGATCGCCCTCGCGACGATGATCGCAGGATATGGTTTCAAGATCGCGGCCGCCCCGTTCCACATGTGGGCGCCGGACGTGTACGAGGGAGCGGCGACGCCAGTCTCACTGTTCCTCGCAACAGGCTCCAAGAAGATGGGGCTCGTCGTTTACGTCAAGGTCTTCTTCGTGATGTTCGTCACGATACAGGCGGCCCAGCCGTTCATGACCGAGTCCATCCAGTACGTGTTCGCGATCCTCGCGGCCATCACGATGACGGTAGGAAACATACTGGCCATCGTCCAGGGCAACGTTAAGAGAATGCTCGCATACTCGTCTATAGCACAGGCAGGCTACATGCTCATGGCCCTCGCCATCCTGAGCGACTGGGCCCTGACCGGGGCGATCTACTATATGTTCGCCCATGTGTTCATGAAGGGAGGAGCGTTCGTGGTCGTGGCCGCGCTGATAACGGCCGGTGTCGGAGAGACGCTGAAGGACTACAGGGGACTTGCAAAGAGGGCGCCTCTGCTCTCGGCGATAATGCTGCTGTGCGTGTTCTCGCTTGCGGGGATACCTCCTCTTGCGGGATTCACGGCCAAGTTCTTCCTGTTCTCCTCGGCGATAATCCCGGGACTCGGAGAGCCTGTCTCGTCGCAGTGGATATGGCTTGCCTTCGTGGCGATATTGAACTCCGCCATCTCGCTGTACTACTATGCCAAGATAGTCAAGGCGATGTACATCGAGAAGGGAGAGTCCGAAGAGAAGGTCAAGGTCCCCGTGGCCTTCACCGTCGCGGCTGTGCTGTGCGTTTTGGGAGTAATAGCCCTCGGTGTATACCCTGAGCCCTTCCTCTACTACTGCTCGCAGGCGGCCCTCGCGATAATGCCTTGAAGACGGAAGCAAACGATTTCATACCTGCCCCTCCGGGGGCAGGATATATTTTCTATAACCGGCCCGTGCTCTGGCTATTTTAGTATTTTTCTCTAGAAAAGCATTAAGTAGGTTACAACCTTCACTCAAGGTTATGTCCGACCTTTGGCACGACTGCATATCGGATGAGCTTGAAAAGGTCGAGGACCTCATGTCCGAGGAACTGACGTCCGAGAACCAGGAGCTCACCGAGATGTGCAGATATGTCATCACTTCAGGGGGCAAAAGAATCAGGCCCGCCGTGTGCATCCTGGCATATTACGCGTGCGGAGGACGGGATCCTCAGAGGGCAATAGAGATAGGCTCCGCATTCGAGATCATCCATAGCGCCACCCTTGTGCACGATGATATCAACGATCAGGGCGAGCTTCGCAGGGGCCGCAAGGCGCTTTACAGAGAATATACGATAGGAAAGGCCATAATAACCGGCGATTTCATGTTCGCGATGGGTTTCAGGCTTATAGGCGCCACAGCTCCAGGAATAGTGGAATACATAGTTGACGCCTCG
Source organism: Methanomassiliicoccaceae archaeon UBA354 (assembly GCA_002497195.1). Classification (GTDB taxonomy): domain Archaea; phylum Thermoplasmatota; class Thermoplasmata; order Methanomassiliicoccales; family Methanomethylophilaceae; genus VadinCA11. The sequence continues at coordinate 47,883 of DAMX01000097.1, forward strand.
GCCTCCATGAGTGCCGGAGAATTCATCCAGAAGAAGTTCGAGCACAAGTCAAAGGTCACCGAGGCAGATTATATGGAGATCATCAACGGCAAGACCGCCAAGATCATCTCCGCATCTGCAAAATCAGGGGCCTTTATCTCGGATGCGGACATCGAGACCCTGGACGCCATAGGCGATTACGCCCTGGCCCTGGGCATAGCGTTCCAGATCATAGATGACACATTGGACGTCGTCGGCGATGCAGACAGCACAGGGAAGCTGGTCGGGATAGATCTTATCGAGGGCAAGCCAACGCTTCCAATTATCTACGCAATTGAAGATTCCCGTTACGGAAAGCAGATCATGGAAGTCTTTGAAACGGAGGAACCCGACGAAGAGACTGTGGAAAAGGCCATAGGCATGATCAAGAATACCGATGCGATCCGAAGATGCAGGGAAAAAGCGATGGAAGTGCTCAGCGAAGCGCGACACAACCTCGACGTCATAGGCGACTCGATCTACAAGAGGGCGCTTCTCGCACTCGGCGATTACATCGTGACCAGGGACAAGTGATCCCATGGCCGAGAAAGTGGATGTTCTGGTTGTAGGGGCCGGCCCCGCAGGCAGTATGACGGCGCGCTTCGCAGCCGAGAAAGGTGTGTCCGTAAAGATCATCGAAAGGCGTGGCGAGGTAGGCGTGCCGGTAAGGTGCGGGGAGCTCGTCCCCAGCTTGGAGGAGACCCGCGGCACCTTTCCCAACGCGCCGGACCTCGAGGACACCCTGGACATCCCGTCCCCTCTTATAGCCAGACAGATAGAGGGGATGAAGTTCATATCTCCGAAAGGGCGGGTCACCGAATTCCCTTTCACTGGGGTCACCGTCGACAGGGACAGATTCGACCAGCATCTGGCATCTCAGGCCGTGAAGGCCGGCGCGGAGCTCGTGAGGGGCTGCAGCTTCCTGAGGATCGAGAACGGTATCGCCGTCACCGAGGCAGGCGAGATCGAATATAAAGTGATCGTAGGTGCAGACGGTCCGACTTCCAGGGTATCCCGCGAGCTGGGCCTTCCCAGGAATAAGAATCCGTATCCTGCGGTCACGTCGATCGCGAAAGGAGATTTCGAGCCCGTTATCCAGATGCACTTCGGAGGCATAGCTCCAGGAGCCTACAGCTGGATAATACCCAAATCGGGCTGCGCCAACGTGGGAGTGGGCTTTGCGCCCAAATTTTCCGAGGGGAGGCCTACCGAATACTTCAGACAGTTCGCCGAGAAGCAGGAACTGGAGATAGTGCAGGACGTCTACGGCAAGTACGTCCCCAGCGAGGGGCCGATCAAGAGGACCGTATCCGGAAACGGACTCGTGGTGGGAGACGCCGCTGGACAGGTCGCATCGGTCAACGGAGGCGGTATCCCTCAGGCGATGATATCCGGACGTATCTGCGGAAACGTGGTGGCAGACCATATACTCAGAGGAAGACCGCTGGAGGATTACGATGCGGGATTCAGGGAGGCAATCGGCAAACCTCTGAAGACCGCGGCCCTCAACAAGAAGCTCGCCGACACCTTCGCATTCGGCTCGGACCGCAGGACGGACCTCTGCATGCGCATACTGGGGGAAAGGCGCATGGCCAATCTGGTGAGATGCAAGCGGATATTCCCATGATCATTTTTTACGGTGTGCGCGCATCGCAGATCCGCAGATCGGGCATTCGTCCGACCTCTCCTTGAACCACTTGCCGCAGCCTATGCACCGATAGTTCCATTTGAACTTCTTCGTTATCCCTGCGGTCCCCACCGCACGGTAAGGCATCCCCATGGACCTGGCCACGTTCTGTATGGAATAGTCGTCGGTCATTATCGTCCCGCCGGTGTCCAATGCAAGTGCCAGCACTGTGAGGTCCACCGGTGAGAGCCTCCCCAGGTCCCCGGTCTTACGAGCCTCTTCCTTTACCCTCTCCAACGATTGTCGGGTGCAGTCGGACACTCTGAGGCGGTCGTCCCAAAGGGCGAGACGCGGGTCGTCGAAACGCTGCAGCTCCTCTACGATCCCGGGAGGGCAGAGGAAATCCTCCTTGGGAATCCAATCCATCGTAAAGAATGCCGAGGTGTCCATGATGAGCATGCGTTCCGATTCACACGGCGGATTATCAAAGTTGCTATCCGAGGACAAGCAAAGGTTAAACGATGGACTTCCATCCAGACCCGGGGATATAATGGACGTTCAAGGCGCCGTCGCATTGATGCTCGTGGGGCTCTGGGTGTTTCTGCCTGCCATGTTGCCCAACTCTGCCGCGGTGGTTTTCGGAGGCGGCACCAAGATGGACTTCGGAAAATCCTGGAGGGGAAAAAGGATATTCGGAGACGGAAAATCCTGGAGGGGCTTCTTCGGAGGGGCGTTCTCGGGCATAGCGTTGGGCCTCATCCTTATAGGGATATCCCACATCTTCGATCCTGCCGAACACTGGGGATACGGGCCGTTCTGGCAGTGCGCGGGCATCGTGTGCACCCTGTCTTTCGGGGCGGTCCTCGGGGACCTATGCGGGGCATTCATTAAACGCAGGCTGGGAATGGAAAGAGGAGAGAAAGCCCCCGGTCTCGACCAGTACGATTTCGTAGCCGGAGCGCTGCTTTTCACTGCCCTTTCATTTCCCGAATGGACATATTCCACCTATATCGAGGGGTGGAACATACTGGCACTTATATTCCTGATCCTGATAATGTTCGGAATACATAGGATAGTCAACATAGTCGGATTCAAGGCCGGCCTCAAGAAAGAACCGTGGTGACAAAAATGAAAGAAATGTCGAAAGCACTGGTAGACTGCGGAGCACTGCAGTTCGGGGAATTCACGCTGGCATCGGGAGCGAAAAGTTCATACTATATAGACATCAAAAAAGCGAGCACGAACCCGAAGGTGCTGAAGTTAATAGCCCGGCTGATGGCTTCCAAGGTGTCGGAGCTCGGATACCGTCCCGACAGGATCGCGGGCGTGGTCCTGGGGTCCGTCCCGCTGGCCGCCGCCCTGTCCCTGGAGACGGGCATCCCGTACGTGATGGTGCGCAAGGAGAAGAAAGACCATGGGACGGGCAAGCTGATAGAGGGGGACATTGAAGAAGGGGACCGTGTGCTCGTCGTCGAGGACGTGATCACAACTGCCGGTTCAAGCATCGCCGCCATAGCAACCATACGCGCGGCGGGCGGCGTGGTCACCGATGTCGTTTCGGTCATCGACCGTCAGGGAGGAGGATCGGAGAACCTCTCGGGAGCGGGAGCGGCCTTGAGGCCGCTGGTCAAGGCCTCAGAGATACTGGAGGGCCGAGCTTGAGGCCTCCGGCGGACTGCATGCTCTGTCCGCTGTGCTCGGGAAGGACGAGCATCGTCCTCCCCAGCGGAGATCCCTCGTCGGGGATAGCCTTTGTCGGCGAGGCCCCCGGTGAATCCGAAGACCGCCAGGGCAAACCGTTCGTGGGCAGGTCCGGAAAGATACTGGACAAGATCATGGCCGAAGAAGGCCTCGACCGGTCCAAAGTGATGATAACCAATACGGTCAAATGCCGTCCCCCCAAGAACCGGGACCCCACCAAAGAGGAGATGGCCGCCTGCAGGAGTTTCTTGGACAGCGAGCTGTACGGGTGCAGGCTGGTCATCGGCCTGGGCAAATCCGCCTGCAGGGACCTCCTGGGATACGAGGGCAAGATGGGCGAGATAGCAAACAAGAGGATGTCCATAACGATAGGCGGGAAGGAGGTAGTTTTCATACCGACCTATCATCCTGCCGCCTGCATATACAGCAAAGAGGCCAGGGCGGGGCTCAGAGAAACGATAAGGACCGCGAGGGAAGAGATTGAAGCTGGGAACTGACGTAGCCGGCGTAATGCTGGACATGGACGGCACCGTCTACCGCGGAGACGAACCGTTGGAGGGCGCGGCCCGTTTCGTGGCGCGCCTGAGGGAGGCGGGCATACCTTACGTGTTCATAACGAATAATTCCTCCCACACGCGCGGTTTCTATCACCGTAGGCTCAGCAACATGGGGTTCGACGTTTCCGAGGAAGAGATAATCACGTCTGCGACAGCCGCGGCAAGATATCTGCGGGAGTTCCGGCCGCGGGCCCGGGTCTTCCTTTTGGCGTCGCCTGAAGTGAAGGAGGAGATCGTTTCATACGGCGTCGACGTCACGGACGACGGGCCGGACACGGTGTTGCTCACTTTCGACAGGACCATCTGCTACGAAAGGATAAACAGGGCGTACCATCTGATAGCCGAAGGCGCCGATCTGATCGCCACCCACCCGGACGATCTGTGCCCTACCGAAGACTTCTACGATGTGGACATCGGACCCTTCATCAGACTTTTCGAGTCTCTGACAGGCAAGAAGGCAATCGTGATAGGCAAGCCCAACCGTCTCATGCTGGAGATGGCCGCCAAGGTCATGAAGGCAGATCCTTCCGGGACGATCATGATAGGCGACCGTCTCTACACGGACATAAGGATGGCCCGCGATGCGGGGATCCGCTCGGTACTGGTCCTCACGGGGGAGACATCCGAGAAAGATCTGGACGCCTCGGAGGTAAAGCCCGATCACGTGGTCCCTTCCGTCGCAGAAATCGATGTTTTTCCCTAAAGACGCGGTTCCGAGATGTGCCAGAGATAATTGTATTTAAATACAATCTACGACATTTGATAACCGTTCGTACTCGAACAAATGGGGATGCACAGCTGGCGCGTACAGCGCCGACGTTGCCCGTCGCGGGGTGTAACGTGTACTTAAAGCAAGTGGAGATGGAGAATTTCAAATCGTTCGGCGGCAAACTAACAGTGCCGCTGATGGAAGGCTATACGGCGATCACGGGCCCCAACGGCTCGGGGAAGTCCAACATAACCGATGCCATACTGTTCGTGCTGGGGCCAAAGAGCTCCAAGGCGGTCAGGGCCGGAAGGCTGACCGACCTGATATTCGATGGAGGCAAAACAAAGAACAAGGCGAGTTTCATGACGGTTTCGCTGGTCTTCGACAATTCAGACCGCATGATGCCCTGGGACGACGACATCGTCCGCCTGACCAGAATGGTCCGTTTCAACGATGCCAAGACCGATTATTATTCGTATTTCTATGTCAACGACCGTAAATCCACCATGGCCGAGTTCGAAGACCTCCTGGCGAAGGCCAGGATAAGTGCCGACGGATACAATCTGGTCCAGCAGGGCGACGTCACGAAGATAGTCCAGATGGGAACGGTGGAGAGAAGGAGGATCCTCGACGGGATCTCGGGGATCGCGAGCTTCGACCAGGACATCGAGAACGCATCCGTCGAGAGGACGGAGGCGGAGACCAACCTGGACCGCATCAACATAGTGCTCGAGGAGCTTGAGAATCAGATAAGGCAGCTGGAGAAGGACCGTGAGGATGCCAGAAGGTACTTGGAGGCACAGTCCCGCCTGGAGATGTCAAAGGCGCAGCTGACCCACAGGCAGATGCAGATCGAGGAGTCCAAGCGCGAAGGATTCCGGAACCAGATACGTCAGATCGAGGAAGAGATCTCTAAGCTCAGGGAAAGGAAGCGTCAGATAAAGGCCGAATACTCCGAGAACGAGGACGCGATTGCCCGTAAGGACGACGAGATAAGTGCCAAGGTGGGCCCCGAGTACAAGGAGCTCAAGGGCAGGATAGAGACCGTAAAGATCAAGATCGCCACCCAGAAGGACCGCATCGAATCCATGAGGGAAGACATCTCGGGGCACGTTGCCTACCGGGAATCGATCGAGGAGTCCATATCGGAGAACCAGAACTCTTCGAAAGACCTTGATAATTCGCTCGACGACGTTAAAATAGCAATAGAGCAGGCCGAGGGCAGGCTCGGTCTGGCCAAGGATGAGGACGAGAAGATCCGCAGGCAGATGGCCGAGCATGGAGGGGAGCACACCGAACTGCAGAACGCCCTCTCCGAACTCGAAGACAAGATAGATGCCAAGGGGACCGAGGAGCACGAGGCCCAGGTCGCCGCGGCGAAGGCGGAGAGCCTGGCCGAGGAAGGGGCCCGCGCGCTGGCCTCCATGGACGAAAGGATACAGTCTGCCTCATTCGACATAAAGGACGCCGAATGGAACCTCCAGCAGGTCAAACAGGAGAACGGGGCGCCACCGGCGGAAGAATTCTCCAGGAAGATCCTCGAGGCTAAGAGGAGGGAGGCGGAGATGGAGAGGCAGGAGTCCGAGCTAAACGAAGCGATACGCAGGCTCGACTCCGAATACGGGCGCCTTTCTGCCGAGAAGAAGGTGTCCGAGAACATGAACCGCGGGAGCACGGCCGTGTCTGCGATACTCGCCCTGAGGGACAAGCGCAAAATGGCCGGCATCCATGGTACGGTGCAGGAGCTGGCGACGGTGGACCCGCAGTACGAGACCGCCGTTTCGGTGGCCGCCGGCGGCAAGATGACGGCAGTCGTCGTCGACGACGACGAGGTGGCCGCGGAGGCCATAAGCTTCCTGAAGAGCAACAAGCTCGGCCGCGTTACGTTCCTTCCACTGACGAAGATGATCGGAGGCAAGCCCAGGGCGAAGGCTATCATGGCCGTCAAATCCTCGGAAGGCTACGCCATAGACCTGATCAAATTCGACCCCAGGTATCAGGATGTATTCTGGTATGTCATGGGCGACACTCTCGTCATGAGGGATCTGGGCTCCGCCCGCGCCATAATGGGCGGGATAAGGATGGTGACGATGCAGGGCGAGCTCATCGAAGCGTCGGGCGCTATGGTGGGCGGCACCCTCAGACAGGACGCCGTGATGAAGTTCGGCGCCTCCTCCGAGTCCGACCTGGAAGAGGTCGGAAGGAAGCTGGGGGAGGCCAACGATGCACTGGACATCCTCAGGGGTCAGATGAGGGCGGTGCGCGAAGAGGTCCGCAGGCTCGATGACGAGATGAGGAAGGCCAGCGCACAAGGCATGGACGCACAGTCCAAGATCGGAGGTCTGAAGGCCCAGATATCCGAGCTAAACAAGGTCAGGAAGGCGCTCTCCGAGGAATTCGAAGAAAAGAAGTCCCAATGCTCCAGATGGGAAAGGGAGCTGGAGGAGGCGAACGCACAGCTGTCCAAGGCTTCCGCCGAGCTCGAGTCCCTCAGGGCGAAGAGGGCCAAGATAAGGGAGCGGATCAAGGAGATAGCTCCCGCCGAGCTCCAGGAACATATCCAGAACGTAAGGGACCGCATATATGCGCTGAACGGAGAGCTGTCCGGCCGCAGGGACGAGAAGAATGCCCTCGAGGCCGAGATGATAGGCCTCGGGAAGCAGACGGAGTCCCTGAAGAAGCAGCTGGAAACCGTCATTTTAAAGATCGGGGAGAACGAAGACTGCGTGGCGAGGTACGAGAGCTCCCTGAAGGAGTCTCAGACCGAGATCGAGGTCCTCAGAGGAATCGAGTCCAAAATGGAGAAGGGCATCGAAGGCCTGAGGAATCAGAGGGACGCTCTGATGGAGAACCGGTACCGCCTCGACGGGGAGAGCGGCAGCGTACAGGAGAAGATCGAGGTCAAGGAGGGCACGGTCCTGTCAATGAACGCGTCGATAATAGGGATCGACGAGAACATATCAAGGCTCAGGGAGGAGATGGCGCAGATCGGTTTCGAGGTGGATATGCCCGTCCCATCGGAAGAGGAGATCAGGCGCAACATAAGGTCCTGCGAGACGACGATGTCCAGGATCGGGAATGTCAACCTGCGCGCAATAGAGGATTACGACGAGAAGAAGAAGAGGTACGACGGCCTCAACGAGGAGGTCGGACGTCTCAAACAGCAGATCAAGGACCTCACAGACCTCACCGAATCCCTCAACGGCCAGAAGAAGGGGCTGTTCATGGAGGCATACGAGGCAATAGGCAAGAACTTCAGAGAAACATATGCCAAACTGTCGGGGGGCGGAGAGGCGTTCATCGGTCTGGAGTCGGAGGAAGACCCTTTCATAGGAGGGCTATCGATAAATGCCAAGCCCAAGAACGGGAAACTTCTGAGGCTGGAGTCCCTCTCCGGAGGGGAGAAGTCTCTAACGGCGTTGGCGTTCATTTTTGCCATTCAGGAGTACCAACCGTCGCCGTTCTACGTGCTGGACGAGGTAGATATGTTCCTGGACGCAGTGAACGCGGAGATGGTGGCCGGGAGGGTCAGGGAGAGCTCTGCAAAGGCACAGTTCATCCAGGTGTCGCTGAGGAAGGTCACGCTGGCGATGGCGGACCACCTCATCGGTGTCACAAGGCCGCCTTCGGGCGTGAGCAGGATAATAATACAGCCGGATTTCGCAGAGGTTTCGAAATACGAAGAGGATGCGGTGAAGGCACAGGGACCAACGGGGGAATGAAAGTGGATGGGAACACGCAATATGAGGAGATGGAGCAGCACCTGCTGTTCCACAAGGCGCTGACAGAGGGCGCCGAGAACGCTGAGAGGATAAGCGGCTACATGAACATCCTTTCCAAGGCCGATGGCGGAGAGAAGCTCGGAGACCCTGTCGACGAGTCGATAAGGTCCGTCTTCAGCCTGGTGATAGAGAACGGCATCGATCCGTGGGACATCGATCTTTCGGAGTTCGTCAGGCTGTACTCCGCAAAGGTCGCAGAAAACAGGTTCGACATGATCGTGGCCGGAAAGCTTATGCTGATGGCATGGAAGGTCCTGAGGATGCAGTCGGAAGCCACCCGCGGAAGGTATGAGGAGCCTGCCGAACCCGTCCTGGAGATACCCGAAGACTTCTTCTACGACGAAGAGGGGATGTTCGTCCCCCAGGTCGCCTTCAAGGAGGCCTTCGCTAGAGAGCCCACCCGCCAGGTCACGATGTACGAGCTCATCGATGCCTTCGAGGAGGCAAGGAAGGAGATAGCCGTCCAGCAGGAGAGGGACCGCGTCAGGGAGGCCATCAGGGACAAGGAGCCCAAGAAGTTCGAGAACAAGGCCCACGACGAGGACGACGAGAAGGACGTGGAGGCGGTGTGGAAGAGCATCGAGAAGCTCGGCACAGGCGAGATATGCATCAACGACCTCTACGAGAGGGACGTGATGCACAACCTGAAGGTGTTCTGCTCGGTCCTCCATCTCGTCAGGGAAGGAAAGCTGGAAGTCAGGCAGTCAGAGCTTCCGCGGGGCGACATCTTCGTGGAGATCCTCATAGACGGGGTATCCGGGAAGGAGGACGGCCGTCGGATGGCGGCCGAGGCGGTGAACTGAGTTGGATGTAAAATGCGCTGTCGAGGCGGCACTGTTCTCCAGCGCGGGCAATCTGAAGATCGCTGACATAGCCGCAAAGACAGGTATCTCGGAGGAGGAGGTGCGCTACGCCGTGATGGACCTGAGGCGGGAGTATGACTCCCGCGGTTCTGCCATCACCATAGCCAAGTTCGGCTCTGAATACCGCATGATGCTGCGTTCCGAGTACGCCGATTTCACGGGAGAGTTCTCCAAGGCCGACATGAGCGGAGGTACGATGAGGACCCTGAGCACCATTGCCTACAACCAGCCAGTGCTGCAGTCCGAGCTCTTCAAGGTGCTGGGCTCGCGCACCTACGAGGACGTGAGGGAGCTCATGGAACGCGATTTCGTCAGCGGCAAAAAAAAAGGCCAGACCCTCGAGCTGACCACGACCAAGCGTTTCAAGGAGTATTTCGGGATAACCGGATCCGGGAAAGAGGCCATAAGGACATGGATAGACGCGCAGGCGAGAAACTCCACGAGATCCGAAGGTCCCGGGGAAGACGAGCAGTGATCCCGGCCGGCCGAGAGCCAACGTTTAATATCATCATGCCCGTCGGATAACATAGGTCGGGCAGGGTGGACGATTTGGTAGCATGCGGTTTTTTGCACGGTCATCGTTCGGGAGGATGGGATGAATGAGGACGCAGGACGTCTTTCCGGTTCTTCTGGTCATATCGGCGGCGGTGTCCATCGCGGTGTCCGCAGTATACGACATAAGGCTCTGCCTGTTCTTGGGCATATCGCTACTGGCCCTCGCATCGATAGTCCGTAAGGCGGTCCACGAGAAGGTCCGCAAAGAGTTTGGAAGGGCAGTGCCGCTTTTTCTGATGGCGGCATCGGCCGTTTGCATTGCGGCGTTCATAATCTTCCCCCAGGTGTATTCCCCCGAGAGGCTGGCATTCCTGGTATCCGTCGTTCTGGTCGTCGCCGCCGGGAGGGCGGTCGCCGTCGGCCGCCGGGCGAGAACGACGGCAAGGGGCCCCTCAGGGGAATCCCAATGAATGAAGATGCACCAAATTCCGGCCCATCGCTTCACCTGCTGGGATACGGCCTTTGCGATGGCGAATAGGTTTAAATCGAACAAAGGTGTAGCACGGAGGGATTACAATGGTATTACCGCTAGCCCTGCTCGAAAAGTCCGTGGAAAAGAAAGTGGTTCTTCAGTTAAAGGACGGAAAGATCATAGAGGGGAAACTGACCTCTTTCGACGAGTACATGAACATGGTGCTTGAAGAAGTGTCCGTCAAGGACCCCGCCGGCGAGGAGAGGCGCATGAACAGCATCATCCTCCGCGGCAGCAACGTGGTCAGCATATCGCTGGCGTGACGTCGCGTGTCAGAGGGCTCTTTATAATAAGCGGCAGTCGATACCGTTCTGCAGGTCCGGGGACCATAAGTTCGCAAGACCTCGCAAGGTCAGGGGAGGCAGCATCACATGAGCAATTCAAAAGATCTTCTCGATTGGTTCGGCAATAAAAAGGCGGGCTCAGCCGAGAACGGCGCAAGGGACCACGCACTGATAGTCATGGACGCGGTCATCGAACTGAAGATGGCCATCGGCGCCATGGGCGAGGAGAACGAGACCGAGGCCGTGAAGTGCGTCGACCGTCTTGTCATGAGCGAGCGCGATGCCGACCGTATCGAAGACAGGCTTTCGACGGAGATAGTGGGCTCCGGTCTGAGCGCCCAGGACAGGGAGAACCTTCTGCATTTCGTCAGGGCATTGGACCACGTGGCCAACTGGTCCAAGGAATCCTCCATCCACCTGCAGGTGGCCAAAGAGACCAAGGCCTATATTCCCGAGGACATATGGCTGTTCCTTTTCAAGACGGCCTCCGAGCTGGAGAACGAGATGAAAATGCTCATTGGCGCCATGGACGCGTTCCACTCCCGCGACAGCGAGGAGGCGGTGAGGGGCATAGAATCCGTCAAGGACCAGGAGCGCGTCATTGACGATATGAACTTCGAGGGCATCAAGAGGATACACCTGTCCGACATGGACGTCAGAGGCATCATTCTCTCAAGAGACATGTTGCACGGTATCGAGGAGGCCTCGGACACCGCCAAGGCATGTGCCGACATGATATCTATTTTCATAGCATCAAGGAGGAAGTAATTGGCAGCCAGATTGTTCGGGACGAACGGCGTCAGGGGAGTGGTCAATGAGGACCTGACCTCTGAACTCGCACTTCAGATGGGAAAAGCTATCGGACAGGTCATGAAGGGGGCGGTGGCCGTGGCAACGGACACCCGCTCGTCCGGAGACATGCTCCGAACGGCCATCTCGGCGGGACTGATGTCCGTCGGGGTCAACGTTCTGTTCCTGGGGATGGTCCCGACGCCTGCCCTGCAGTACTACGTTAAGACACACGATAACGTGAGCGGAGGCGTAATGATCACTGCCTCCCACAATCCGCCGCAGTTCAACGGCATCAAATGCATATCCGCGGATGGGACCGAGGCGAGCCGGGAGGAGGAGACACTCATCGAGGAGATATACGCCACGGAGGTCTGCACATGCAAGTGGGACGAGGCCGGGACCATGGACCGGGTCAACGACGCAGGCGAGGCGTACATCGATGCGGTGCTTTCCCACGTGGACGCCGAGAAGATCAAGGGCGCGGGCATCACGGCATGCCTGGACTGCGCCAACGGGGCCGCATTCGAGACAGCACCTCTCCTTCTCAAGAGGCTACACATAAAGACCGTCACATTGAACTGCAATGCGCAGGGAGAGTTCCCAGGGCGCCCCAGCGAGCCGACCGAAGAGAACCTCGCAGACCTCATATCGCTTACTAAGAACACCGGGGCGTCCATCGGTATCGCCCACGACGGCGATGCGGACCGGTGCGTCTTCATAACCGACGGGGGGAAATTCGTCAGCGGAGACAAGAGCCTGGCGCTCCTCGCGAAACTTGAACTTTCAAAAAGGAAGGGCAAAGTCGTAACGCCCGTCAGCTCCTCATCGATGGTCGAAGAGGTCGTCAATGAGGCCGGAGGGATCCTGAAATATACCGCTGTGGGGTCGCCCATAGTCGCAAGGAAGATGAAGGAATACGGAGCGATCTTCGGCGGCGAGGAGAACGGCGGGTTGATATTCCCCGAACAGCAGTACTGCAGGGACGGGGCCATGACGGTGGCCAAGATGCTGGAGGCGATCGCCCTCAACGGGCCGCTCTCAAAACAGGTCGACAAACTCCCGGTCTATTACACCCAGAAGAGGAAGATCGAGTGTCCCGACAGGATGAAGCAGGCGGTCATCAACTATCTCAAGAAGACCGTCACAGACGGGATCATGGACAGCACGGACGGGCTTAAGATAATCTTCGAGAACGGCTGGGTGCTTGCCAGGCCCTCGGGGACCGAGCCGATATTCAGGATCTATTCCGAATCCAAGGACGAGGCGGTGTCGATCGAGAGGGCCAACGAGTTCGAGGAGAAGGTCGTGAAGTTCCTGGACCCGGATGCGGTGCTCCACCTGCCTGAGCCCAAGGCTGCGGACAGATCGAAGCGCGCCGTGAAAATAAAGCATTCAGAAACGTCGGCCGAATGACCTTGAGGTTCAGCCAAGTCTCTTTCCGTAAACGGCGAGGGCCTCGTTCACCAACCTCGAAGCGAGGATGGAAGTGATCCCCGACGGGTCGTAAGGGGGGCAGACCTCGGTAACGTCGAAACCGCACAACCTGTCGCCCACCATTCTGATGGCCTTTTTCACATCTATCGGAAGAAGGCCGAACGGCTCCGGAGTCCCGGTCCCGGGCGCGTACGCGGGGTCTATGCCGTCTATGTCCAATGTGATGTAGACGCGCTCGCTCTTCACGCTGTCCAGCGCCTGTTCGACCGCACTTTCTATGCCCTTCTCCAGTATCTCGTAGGAACTGACGAAAGGAACGGGGTCCTCCCTGTCAAGCTCCTCCATCCCCACCGCTCTGACCCCCAGCACGAAAACGTTGTCCAGACCGAGATGCTCCGCCGCTCTGCGCATGACGCAGGCATGGCTGAACGGGGTCCCTAGATATTCGTCTCTGGAATCCAGGTGGGCATCTATCGAGATGAGCGCGGTGTCCTTGGGCAGGCTTCTGACTATCGGGATGTTCACAGAATGCTCTCCGCCTAGGGCGACGGTGAACTTCCCGTCCCGTATGGCGGGGCCAACGGCGAATTCCACTTCGGAGAACATGTCCTCGGGCATCACGAAATCATCGACGTTACCGTAGTCGTGAACTGCCGGGATGTACTGGTCCAGGCCGTGCTCGAAGTGGAACTCCTCGAAATTATAGGATGAGCGTCTGATGGCCCCGGGACCTTCGCGGGCTCCCGCTCTGAAGCATGCGGTGTGATCGTACTGCACTCCGAACAGGAAAGCGTCGGCCTCGCTGTACTCGGCATCCGCTCCGGCATACGAAAGCCCGTAAGGCATCTCAACCGCCTTACATCAGCTTGTATCTGTTCATCGCCACGAGGTACATTATCTCCCCGCCCTCTTCCAGAGTGCCGGTGTGGTCCTCGTTGATGGGCATGCTGAACGTCTCGAAGGACTCGAGGTCCATTATCTGAATCTCCTCGTCATGCATCGTCAGGATCTGGCCCTTCCTCTTGTCGATGATAGGTACCTGCACCTTGGTGCCCACGGGCCCGAACAGGGACTTCTTTGCCCCGGTGAATATGCTCACTGCCTCGATGTTCGCCTTGGCGGATCCGTGTTTTCCGGGTTTCGACATGCTTATAGAAGTAATTTTGCAAGGCTCATCGTCGATGTTGACGTAACGGCCCTCTTTGAGTTCTCTAATCTCTTTGCTCTCCCACATTGAAAGTCCTCCAGTCAGCCGGTCGGCCGCCAATCTATCTCTCTCCGGCACGGAAGGATGTAGAACAAGGTGTCGACAGACTGCATAGTACTGGACCCCCCGACAACCTTTCAATTTAATAAACTTTTCAAGAAGCGGGACAATGGGTCAAGTTTTAATCCATCATCTTTATCTCGGGTCCGATGAAGAAGATAGGGTACATGGGCATACCGTTATCCAATTCGGAAAAGGCCGCCCAGGTCATAGCGATGAAGAGAGGCATCGAGGCCGAACTGGTCCCGTTGGTCAGTTCGGAAGGCGTGGTGAAGGCGCTCCTCTCGGGGAGCGTGGACTACGGGGTGGTCGCGGTCAGGAACATGGTCGCCGGTCCGGTGCTGGAGACGGAGAAGGCGATGAAGCTAGGAGAAATGCGTAACATAGAGGAGTTCAGCATGCCGATCCACCACTGCATTTTCGTCAGGACAAAGGATGCAAGGATCTCAACGGTGGCGTCCCACGTGCAGGCCCTGGGCCAGACTTACCGCAACGTCAGCCAGCTGTTCCCAGGCGCCGACAGGCTGGAGGTCGAAGACACCGCGCTGGCGGCCGAGATGCTCGCTGACGGCAGGCTTCCCGAAGACACCGCCGCGATATGCGGAATGGCCGCAGGCCTCCATTACGGGCTGGTCCTCATCAAAGAGAACGTAGAGGACGATCCCGACAACTGGACGGACTTCGCGCTTCTCGAATCCGTTAAGTGCTGATAAGCTTTTTAACGCATGCTGACATGGTTCCAAGCCGGTACGCGATGCAATGCGCAGAACGGGGGAGGAAAATCACATGGAAAAGGAAATCTGGGTAAGGGCGGACCTTCCTGAGTCCAAAGAGGACAGGAAGGAGATGCTCATCAGTGCGATCGAATCGGGCATTACCGCAGCCGTGGTCAGACAGGAGGACCTGGATTTCTCGTCACTGGGCAAGATCAAACTGATAACGGCCGGCGATGATGTGAAGATCGTGGAGATCAGCTCGCCCAAGGACCAGGAGCGGGCAATGGCTTTGGCGGGAAAATGCTCGGCGGTGATCCTCTCGTCTTCCGATTGGACGATAATTCCTCTCGAGAATCTCATCGCCAAATTCTCCGGCACGGGTACAAGGGTGTTCGCTTCCGCTTCGGACGCTGAAAGTGCCAAGCTGTACCTTAAAACCATGGAGAAAGGCGTCGACGGCATAGCGGTGACGGTATCTGACCCGGACAAGCTGAGGTCGTTCGCGGACCTGCTTTCAAGTTCTTCAGACGTCGAGCTCAAGGAGATCGAAGTGGTCGACGTAAAAAATATCGAGATGGGAGACCGCGTCTGCGTCGACACTGTCAGCATCATGGTGCCCGGAGAGGGGATGCTAATCGGATCCCAGGCGAACTGCCTGTTCCTGGTTCAGTCCGAAAGCGAGGACAGCGGATATGTAGCATCCAGGCCTTTCAGGGTCAATGCCGGTGCGGTCCACGCATATGTAATGGCCCCCGAGGGGAAGACCAGATATCTGGGCGAGTTGAAATCCGGAGAGCCTGTGGCCATTGTTGACAGGGACGGCAGGACCAGGATTTCTTCCGTCGGCAGATGTAAGATCGAGGTGAGGCCGATGGTCTTGGTCGAGGCCGCGGACGGAAGCAGGCGTTACACAACCATTCTCCAGAATGCAGAAACGGTCAAACTGGTGTCCTCCGATGGGGCCATATCGGTAACGGACATAAAGCCGGGCGACAGAGTGCTGGCGAAGATAGAGAGCGGGGGACGCCACTTTGGAATGAAGATCGAGGAGACCCTGAGGGAAGTCTGAGATGAAGATCTGCGCCTCCCTGGGCAGGCCGTCTGACATGCTTGAGGCTCTCGGAGCCGACATGGTGGAGGTCAGGACCGACATCCTAGGTCACCTGCCCGACACAAAGGGCATCGAGACGGTGGTGACGTTCAGAGACGGTTTCGACGCCTCTCTGCTGCCGGAAGGTTTCAGCGGCATCGTCGATGCAGGCACCGAAATGCTGCACGATGTGCCGTTCAGGACAATATCGTCCGTCCACGATTATGACAAGACGCCTGCCGGCCAAGTGATATCAGATACTCTGAACACAATGTCCTCCGACATCTCCAAGGGAGCTTACATGGTAAGGGACTTTGAAGATCTGGCACATATTCTGGAAGCTTCCAGGGAAACCAAAAAGGAACATGTGATCCTGGGAATGGGCGCCCTGGGGACCGTGACGAGGATAAGACAGAAGATACTGGGCAACAGTTTCACGTTCGCATACGTCAGCGGACCCACCGCCCCCGGGCAACTGAGCCTCGGAGAGATGAGGAGGCTTGGGGACGATTGCATGATCACCGGTATCGTAGGCGACCCCTTGGAGCATTCCAGGTCGCCCGCCATGCACCAGGCGGCCTATGACGCGAGCGGTGTCAACGGAAAATACCTGATCTTTCGTTCCCCCTCCCTCGCCCGCATCGAAGACTGCATCAGGGGTTACGACATCCGCGGGATGAATGTCACGATACCTTACAAGGAATCCATCATGGGTCACCTGGATGCCCTGGACGCCGACGCCGAGAAAGCAGGCGCGGTCAACACGATAGCGAACGAATCGGGAAGGCTTAAGGGATACAATACAGACATCCATGGAATCGAAGCGGCGTTTCAAAATATAAGGTGCCAGATGAATGGGAAAAAGATTCTCTTAATGGGTTCCGGAGGGGCGGCCAGGGCATGTATCATCGCATCTCTGAGGAACGGTGCGGAAGTATCGATAACCGGCAGGAACGGCCTGACGGTCTCGAGGCTGTCATCGGAATTCGGAATCGAGCCTATCGAAAAAGGTTCCGCAGACCTGTCCCGATACGAAATCATCGTCAACAGCACTCCGATAGGGATGTACGGGGAAGGCGAGTATCCTGCAGACATAAGGGGCCTGACGGGAGACAGCACGGTCTTGGACATGGTTTATGGGGCCGATACCGGTCTGATAAGCGAGGCGAGGTCCAAGGGATGCAGGATCGCCACAGGAGAGGATATGCTGGCTATGCAGGGCGCACGCGCCTTTGAGATCTGGACCGGCGTAAGCGGGATGTTCGATATCATGAGGGCGGAGATACGTTCTTGAGCATAATCATAAAATTATTATGCTGGCACATACGAAAGGCCGTTATAATTTGTAATGTCTCTTTAGCAAACTTTAATACCATGTCGGATAATTGACGGGCGCGGTTTACCATGATGTTCGGAAAGAATGTTAGAATGGAAAGGATAATGGACAGGAAGACCGGGAACTGCGTGATCGTCCCGATGGACCACGGTATATCCATCGGGCCCACCGAAGGCCTCTACGATATGAAGGAGACCGTAGATGCTGTGGCAAACGGGGGAGCCACTGCAGTTCTCATGCACAAGGGCCTGATCCGTTTTAGCCACCGTGCTAGCGGTTCCGATATCGGTCTGATCCTGCACCTTTCCGCA
>DAMX01000097.1:65535-109023 GCA_002497195.1 Methanomassiliicoccaceae archaeon UBA354
GGTCTGATCCTGCACCTTTCCGCATCCACGGACATGGGCGACACGAACAACAGCAAAGTTCTGGTGGCAACCGTCTCTGAGGCCCTGAAGATGGGTGCGGACGCTGTTTCGATGCACATCAACCTGGGCGCGGAGACGGAACCGGAGATGCTCAGAGACCTAGGCAATCTTTCCAGGGAGTGCGAGGAATGGGGGATGCCCCTGCTCGTGATGGCCTATCCCCGCGGGCCGAAGATCAAGAACTCGTATCAACCTGAACACGTAGCTCACGGTGCCAGAGTCGCAACCGAGCTGGGAGCGGACATAGTGAAATGCAGCTACACCGGAGACATCGATTCTTTCAGGGAGATAGTCAGAGGCACCCTTGCTCCGGTGGTAATCGCTGGAGGGCCTAAGATGGCGTCCGACCATGACATGCTCACGATGGTCAGGGACTCGCTTGAAGCCGGAGGCCGCGGCGTATCGATAGGCAGGAACATATTCCAGCACAAGGACGTGGAAGGAATAACCCGGGCCATTTCCGACATTGTGCTCAGAGGCGCGACCGTCGAAGAGGCCATGAAGAACATCAAGAAGTTCTGAGAACACCGGGTGATACGGGATGCTGGAGTTCGGAGGAGGATGCGTGGAGGGCGAAGTTTCGCCGCCGCCTTCCAAGAGCCATACGCACAGAGCGTTTTTCATGGCCGCGCTGGCAAACGGTCAGAGCACCATATCCGATCCGCTGCTCTCTGACGATACCAGGGCGACGCTGAGGGCCGTACGCTCCATCGGCGCATTCGCGGAGGTCGTTCCTGGCGGAGTGAAGGTGAGGGGCGGAGACCTGCATGCCCCTGCAGGGACGATAGACGTCGCCAATTCCGGGACCACCATGCGGATATTCTCAGGAATCGCTTCCATTTTCGATTCTCCGGTGATGATAACCGGTGACGAGTCCATCAGGAAGAGGCCGATGGGCCCGCTGCTCGATGCTCTGGGCCCTTTGGGCGTTTCCTGTACCTCCAACAAAGGCCTCCCGCCGGTGACCATAAAAGGGCCGAACCGGGGAGGAAACGTGAAGATAGAGGGCAATATCAGCTCCCAGTTCGTATCTTCGCTGATGATCGCGTCCCCCATGCTAGAGAAGGGTACGGAGATAGAGATCAGGAACGAGCTGGTGTCCGCACCCTATGTAATGATCACCGAATCGATGATGTGTCACTTCGGCGCCGAAGTAGCCGTTTCGAAGAGCTCTATACACATAGGCGCCGGAGGTTACCGTCCCGAAGATTACAAAGTACCAGCCGACTTTTCTTCCGCCGCCTTCCCACTGGTGGCCGGTGCTCTCGGAGGAAAGGTTACCGCTTCGGGCCTGGACATGGGAGATCCCCAGGGGGACAAGCGTATAATCGATATTCTGAGGGAGGCCGGTGCCGAAGTCTCAAGCGTGAACGGTTCGGTGACCGTCGGGAGAAGCAGGCTGGAGGCGGTCGATATTGATATGGGCCCCACGCCGGACCTGTTCCCGGTCGTCGCCGTCCTCCTCAGCACGGCCAAAGGCACCAGCAGGCTTTACGGTGCGCCGCAGCTGAGGTTCAAGGAGAGCGACCGCATCGTTTCCACGGTGAAGATGCTGATGTCCCTCGGTGCGGACGCTGAAGAGACCGATGACGGGTGCATCATCAGGGGGAAGGAAGCTCTCGAAGGGGGGACCGTAG
Source organism: Methanomassiliicoccaceae archaeon UBA354 (assembly GCA_002497195.1). Classification (GTDB taxonomy): domain Archaea; phylum Thermoplasmatota; class Thermoplasmata; order Methanomassiliicoccales; family Methanomethylophilaceae; genus VadinCA11. The sequence continues at coordinate 67,233 of DAMX01000097.1, forward strand.
ACCATCTGGACGACCACAGGATAATGATGTCCGCCGCGGTCGCTTCGCTCGTCTGCAAAGGGCCCGTCCGCATGGCCGACACAGGATGCGAGGCGGTATCCTATCCGGAATTCATAGGTCAGATGAAGAATCTGGGAATGCGTATCGCAAAGTACTGATCCTTCAGCGTGTCTTGTTCTTGGGCCTGCGCCTCTTCTTTACGCTGGACGGGCCTTGTTTCTTTTTCGGAGCCTCGGGATACCTGCGTCTGATGTCCTCCACCCTGGCGTCGAACTCTTCGGCCAGAACATCTCCGCGGAACTCTCCCTTGAAGTGATCGATCTTAGCTGCGGTCAAAGCCTTTCCGGCGAGAGACCTGGCTATTTTCCCCCTCTGCCAGTATGGCGCCCTGTGAACCGAAGGGTGCTGGTATATGGCGCCGTGCTTCGGGGGACGTTTTCCGGACCTAAGGTGCCTGAACATCGCCTTTTCCGCACCAAGCAGCTGCAATGTGGACGATGGGAGCGAAGAAAGCCTCTCCAGACCGCCGGCCAGCGAAATGAGCCTTGCCGCCAAGGCCCCTCCCAGCAGGGCGCACATGTTGGGGCATGTAATTTTCACTATGGACTCGATATATTCATCCGTCCTCTCCCTTTCGTCGTAAATATCGGAAAGGTTCTGTGCCAGGGCCCTCACCGCATCCATGTCCGCCGACTCGAAGTCGGCCCCCATCGACTGAAGATCGAGTCCGAGCTCTTCCAATACTCCCTCCCTCTCCCCATGTCTTGCTATAAGGTCGGAATATTTCCTGTCTGAAGCCAAGTCTGCAAGCTCAGGAAAATGCATCCCGTACCATTCATGCAGCCTTTCGTCGATCAGGTTGGAAGTTTCGTATAAACTGTCCAAGTATCTTATGGCCTGGACTAGATTCCTGTCCCTGGGCACCGGTTCCGAAGTCCTCAGCTTTCCCAGGCGTATCATCACTTCGTGCATCATCTCGGGCGTGAAACCGTATTTCTCAGGCTTGACGAACGAAGAGTCGTACATCTCCGGCCTGCCTAGCTCGGACTGTCTCCTCTCGGATACGGATATCTTGCCGGCCTTCGAGGCAAGGTCCCTCTCTTCCTGGAGTATCGATCCCCTCTGGACGAGTGCCAGTTTCTCGGCCGTCTTTTCCGGGTCCTTGGGCATCAGGATGCTGTCGATAACCCTGTCAGACTTCTCGTCGCAGAGGAATACGCCGAACCACTTCGTGACAAGCAGCGCCATGGTTTCACATCCTGGATATTTTTTCTATCTCAGAAGACGGCAGGACCTTGGCCCTGCCCGTTATCGTCTGCAGTCTGGCCTGGAACTCCAGCTCCTCCATTCTGTTGTAAGCCTCCTCGACCGTCCTTCCCTGAGTTATGGCCCCGTGGCGGGCCATCAGCATGGCTTTGGAGTCATGGCGGGCCGCCACAGCATCCACCAGCTCCTGGGAGCCGGGGGTGAAATAAGGGATCATCGGAACTTTTCCCAGCAGTATCACTCCTTCGGGCGTCAGTTCTGTCTTGAGCTCCTTGCCCTTCACCGCTATTGATGTGCAGTAGAGGGGATGGCAGTGCACCACAGATCTGGTCTCCGGATTGAGATTGTAAAGTGCCAGATGCATCTTGTTCTCGATCGAGGGCTTTCCGTCGGATATGACGGAGCCGTCAGTTCCCATCAGTATGAGGTCTTCCGGCTCGAGAAGGCCCTTGTTCCTTCCGCTGGGAGTGATCAGTATTTCGCTGTCGTCTATCATCAGGCTCATGTTTCCCCCGGCGGATACGGTTATCTGCCTGTCGTAAAGCATCTTGCAGAAACGTACAAGCAGCCCGCGTCCGAATTCTTCGTTCACTTCAGCACCTTCTTTATATCGTCAGGCTTCAAAATGCCCTCTTCGGTTATGAATCCCGTCACCATGCCCGCCTCCGTCACGTCGAATGCGGGATTCAGCGCTCTTGAGCCATTGGGGGCGATCCTGCAGCCGCAGATCTCTGTGACCTCTTTTTCGCTCCTCTCTTCGATAACGATGTCTTTCCCCGTCTTAGTCGAGAAATCGAACGTGGAAACGGGTGCTGCGACATAGAACGGTATCCCGTAATATCTCGCCGCGATAGCCTTGTCCAAAGTGCCTATCTTGTTCGCGAAGTCTCCGTTGGCGGCTATCCTGTCAGCCCCGGTTATTATCAGGTCCACTCCTTTTGACATATAATGGGCGGAAGCCCCGTCGGGAATGATCGAATGGGGGATGCCTTCCTGGACGAGCTCCCATGCCGTAAGCTGCATCCCCTGGAGGCGCGGGCGCGTCTCCGATACGTACACGAAGAAATCCTTTCCGGCATCCCGGGCGGCCCTCATGGGGGCCAGCGCGGTCCCCACATCTACCGTGGCAAGGGCCCCGGCGTTGCAGTGGGTCATTATCTTCGCCCCGTTTTCGATCAGCGGCTCGCCGTACCTTCCTATTGCAATGCATTTGTCCACCATGGACTGCGCATAGGCGTCGGCGGCTTCGACAGGGTCCCTGCCGCCCATGAGCGCGCCGTACATCCAATCCACGGCATAGAAGAGGTCGTTGGCGGTGGGCCTTGCCGATTTTATCTCTTCGGCGGCGCGTTTCAGGTCTGCTCCCTCCAGAGATGCCAGGCACATGGCGTAGGCAGCCGATGCCCCGATAGACGGCGCCCCCCTGACGGTCATGTTCCTTATGGCCTCCGCAACACCTCTGTGATCGTTAAACGATACGAACTCGAGGCTTCCCGGGAGTTTTCGCTGATCTATCATTCTGACCTTACCTTCCTCGAACCAGACCGCGCGGACGTCCTTTTCTTCGGAACTGCATATGACCTTCATTTTACCACATCGCCACATGCTCGGACTACGTTAAATCAATTGCTAGAATCAGAATTCATGAAGAAGTCGAGAACCTATTATTACCTCACAACGTTATATCAAACCTATGGGCGATGTTGCACCTGAGAATTTTGTTCTTTACAACACCGACAGCGGGATCGTCATAATCTCCAACGGAATTAGGGTAAGGATCCTGGACGAGCTCTCCAAGCGGAACCTTTCGCTAACGGAATTGGTGGATCTCACAGGCAAGGCGCAGTCCACCCTGTCAGTGCACTTGGAGAGCATGGTCAAAGACGGTGTGATAGCCTCCCGGGAGGATCCGGAGGACAATCGCAGGAAGATCTATTCCATATCGTCTCTGCGGATAGCCGAGACAAAACCTCCAGACTCAGAATCCTTTGAAAAGGCCAGGGAGATCTTCGCCGATATGGTCGATGAGCCCGAAAAGATCAGCAATTACATGATCTATTTCCTTTACACGATCATGGACAGCAGAGGCCTGTCCGTCGGCCCTCTTACCGAGATAATCGGTAGTATACATGCCCAGGCCGTCAGTGGCAAATTCCGAAAGGGGCGGATCGAAGACGTGGTGGACCAGATAAGGAAATACTACTCCTTCGCGAACATGGGCAAGGTGACGATCTATTCCTTCAATCCTCTGACGATCATAGTGGATACTGAATTCAAACTCAGCAAGGGCGCCGCAGAGGCCATGGGAAGGTATTCCGTCGGATACTTCCGCAAATCACTGGAGCTCGTCTATGGAATGCCCTTCGAGCTCTCGTCCAGCGAGGTATTCGGCACGGAGAACAACTATTTCAGGTTCGTTCTCGACCACAAATCGCTTTGAAAATACACTCAGGGCCTCGGGGCGACGGCGAAGTCCAGAAGGACCCCGTTACCCAGGGTCTCGCTTTTTTCGAGCTTGAGGGCGGCCCCTCCGTCGGCCACCCATCCCTCGCCGTCCGCGGGCGTCGGGGAACTCCTTCCGCCTATCACCAGGCCTCCGACGAACACGGTGTAGCGATCGACGATCCCGGCCCTGAAGAAGGACGATATGGTCTCCCCCCCTCCCTCGACCAGCAGCCTGTCGATCCCCATCTCGTACAGCTGGTCCATGAGGTCCACGAGGTCTATCTCGTCCTTCCCGGTGCGGATGGTCTCCTCGCAGTCCCATTCCCGCTCGCAGGAGTCGACCGTGACCATGACGGTCGGCGCCCTTTCATCCAGGACCATCGCCGAGTCCGGAGTTCTCCCGCGGGAGTCTAGGACGATCCGAATGGGGTTGGTGTCATAGTCCAGGTCTTTCACGGTGAGGTGCGGGTCGTCCGCTATGACGGTGCCCACGCCGACAAGGATAGCGTCGAACTCCCCTCTGAGCCTCTTCACGCGTTCTTTGTCTTCAGCCGAAGAAATGGTGACCTGCCTGCGGTCGCTCCCGGCTATCTTTCCGTCCGCCGACATGGCGCAGTTAATCTGTACATATGGTCTCATCTTTTGCCCCCGGGTTGACGCTGAAGTGGTATATCTCGTCCTTACGCTCGACTCCGAACCTGACGTTCAGGAAAGACTCCAAAGTGTCCATTTGGCTCAGAAGGTGTCTGCTTATCTTGGAGACCTTGAAAGAGCTCCTTCCTTCGGCCATCGCCATATATGGAAGCAGCTGGTCGGCAGTGTGCACATCGACGGTAGCGCCGCCCTGGACCTCTCGTATGAGGTCGTTGGCCGCGTCCTCTCCCGTCTTTTCGGCCGAATATTCACGGGTGGTCAGCGCGTTGCTTCCCAGTTTTCCGTTCTCGAAGTCGGCCACCAGGCAGATACCCGCCCCCCTGGAGTCTCCGTGCGTTATCTGTATCTCTATATCCGCATCGGCGATGGGCTTGAGGACCCTGACGCATGAACGCACCATCTCTTTGCTGATGTGCTCCGAAAGATTCTGGGAAAAACACACTCCACGTATCGACACAAGGTCCCCCAGCTCATCGAGGTCCATCGGAGAGATCTGTCCTATCGGCTCGAGCGAGGCCACCACGTGGCCTCCTCCCCGGGGATAGAATCCCCTCTCTTCGATGCTAACCTCTGTGTGAACACCCATCCTGTCCAGAAGCGGGAAGAGGACCTGCTGATAGCTGTCAATGGGCGGCGCCCAGAGGACGTTGGTCCCTCCCCTTATGTCGACGGTCAGCCTCTCGCTGTGGTTTCTGGCCGCAAGCAGGATGGCCTGTAGGACCAAAGTGATGCTGCCGGCGGTGCCTATGTTAAGCGATATGCTGTTCTTCTGTTCGGTACCGGGCCTGAATATCAGCTCCGAAGATCCCGTGAAATTTCCCTCGGCCTGAGAACCGGTCATCTCCGCCACGGCGCTTATCGCTGCGCAGTGCTGTTTCGAGAGTCCGTTGGTCGGTCGGTTCTCCCTGATCCTTGTAAGGTGCGCGGTTATGCCGGTCACGGCTGAAAGGGCGACCGATGTACGGACCATCTGCCCGCCGCCTTCGCCCCTGGAACTGTCGATTTCTAACATAGCGCACCGGCGGTACATGTTCTGGGTTCGATAAAGATTTAACCGTATTACGGCGAATAAAATTGGTGCGACCGCCGGGATTCGAACCCGGGTCAGAGGCTTGGGAAGCATCCGTCCTAACCACTGGACTACGGTCGCGCGGAACGGCAATACCTCTTTCCACTAATAAAGCTGACCCTCGGCTTCCGCGCCATTTTAATACTATTGCAATGTTCATTGTCGCGCGGGCTCGTGGTCTAGTGGTTATGACGTCGCCCTTACAAGGCGAAGATCGCCGGTTCAATCCCGGCCGGGCCCACTTTTTAAGAAGGCACATCATGCAAAAAGCTAAATACTTGTTAAATGATGGATGGATGATATGTCCAAACAGAGCGGACATCGCCGGGGGAAGCAATATGCTTTCGGTCCTCCTCCTTCCGACCCCCGGCCAAATCAATTCTTCCTTTTCCAGGAATGACGGGCGTCCACGAAGATCAAATGAAAAAAGTGGTGGACCCGGCCGGATTTGAACCGGCGACCTTTGCCGTGTGAAGGCAACGTCATAACCCCTAGACCACGAGTCCAGCATTTCGACTAATATCGTTACTGTATTTAACGCTCGCGGATACGCGGAATAAAGATTAACATAGGGCATCCCGTTACGAGGAACATGCCAGATTCCGAGAATGATATACATGCCGCAAACGAGGACGAACTATTTCAGAGAGCTTTCGACAGCCTTCTCGGGACCGAGAAGAAAGGCTATCCAAGCTTCGTCGGAGGCATGATGGTCGCATCCGGAAACGATTACGAGCTCACGAGCCCCATCGACAGATCCATAATATTCGGCAATTTCCAGATGCCGGAAAAAGGGACTGTGGCCGCGGCCGTAGGCGCCGCCGGCAGCGCCGTCGGAAACTGGTCCTCGAAGACGTCCCAGGAGAGGACGGAGCTGTTCAGGGACGTTCTGAAAAGGGTAAGGGCCCAGAGGTACAGGCTCGCTGCATGCGTGATGATCAGCACGGGGATGGTGATGAAGGACTGCCTCGCAGAGGCCGACAGGCTGGCCGAGGTCATCGGGAACGCATTCGATGCCGACTTCGATAAGGGCTCTCCTTCAGGAGTATGGGGCGTGGTGTCAGGTCACAACTCTCCGCTGGCCTCGCCCGCCGGGTTCTCTTCCTGCGCGATGATGGCAGGCAACACGGTCGTGAGCGTCCCGTCCAAGGACTGCCCCATGCCGATGTTCATGTTCAACAGCATCCTCTCGGCCGCAGGACTTCCGGTGGGAGTGTTCAATATAACGGTGGCCCGTGGCCCGGAATCCGACAGGGAGCTCGTCGACGATATGACCGTCAGAGGATTGGCGGCTTCGGGAAGCGGGGAGAGAGCGGAAGAACTGATATTCCTTCCTGTGGACGATGGGCTGAGATTCATAAACGAGATCAAGGGAATGAACCCCATCATGATATACAGGCCCGGGGACATGAAGGGCGCCGCCTCCAGCATAGTAGAATCGGCATTCAGGAGCTCCGGTCAAAGGATATATTCGTGTTCCAAAGTGATCGTGACAAATGAAGAGCGCGATAAGGCCGTCTCGGCCATATTGGACGCCGCCAAGACAATAAAGGTCGGAGACCCGGCGGAACAGGGGACCACGGCCGGCCCGCTGATGAACGAGACGGAACTGATGAGGTTCGAGAAGTATATCGAGGAAGCAGGGTCCAGCGTGGCGTTCGGGGGCAGGAGGGTAAAGGGCCCCGGTCTGGAGAACGGAAGCTATGTGATGCCCGCGGTCGTCGTCGGACTCACCGACGACTGCGAGCTGGGAAGCTTCGACACGGGGCTCCCCATACTGACCATCGTGTCGGCCCCCAACTTCGACGATGCAATGGAGGAGCTGATGAACACCGAATGCGGACCGTCCGCGTCTATATTCTCGAAGGACTCCAACGCAGTGGCCAAATTCAAAGAATACGCCGACGCGCCCCGCATCAACGTCAACAAAGGCACCGAGGACCTGCTCCCGGCAATGGATGCGGAAGTCCGCAATTTCCTGGCGTGATCAAAGTCCTCTGACGGAAACCCTCTTCACGTACGGCTTCGCGGAATCATGCATGGCCCTGAGCTCTTTCACGGAGTAGGGTTTGACCTTCCCGGCCTCAGGGTCCAAGGTGACCTTGGGACGGAACTGCTGGATGCAGAAACGTTCAGCACCTCTAAGTGAACGGGCGATGTCCGTCACGTCGTCATGGGACAGGACCCCCGGATAAACAGTGGTCCTGAACTCGTACTCCGTGCCTGAGTCCATGATGGTACGGATGCTCTTTCCTATGGCCTTCACGTCGCAGTATCCGCCGGTGGCCGTCATGTACCTATCCGGGGAAAGCGGGGCCTTCACGTCCATCGCCACGTAATCGACCAGCCTGGCGCCTATCACATCATCCAGCACTTCCGGGGAGCTTCCGTTGGTGTCCATCTTTATCCGAAGGCCGGCCTTCTTTATCTCCTTGAGCAGCCGGTAAAGGTCCCGGTCCAAAGTGGGCTCCCCTCCTGAAATGACCACTCCCTCGAGGAAGTCGCTGTTTTCTTCGATGTACTCCATAATTTTTCTCTCGTCTTCGCCTTCGCATGCCCCTCTGGCGATATCGGGGTTATGGCAGTAGGGGCAGGAGAAGTTGCATCCGGAGAGGAATATCATACAGGAGACCTTCCCGTCCCAATCGGAAAGCGTGGTCTTTACAAATCCCCCAATCTTCATAGGAACGGCATGGATGCGGTTTCTATTATCGATTGCGGTCTCCGGGTGCAGTGATTAATAAAAGGACCGCAATAAACAGCTATGGCTCCCAGAACCGTCCGTTTCTTCCCGATAGACAAAGAGGTAGTAGTCGACGAGACGCAAAAAGTGGTGGACGCTGCCAAAATGGCCGGCGTCGATATAAAACTTCCATGCGGAGGAAAGGGGCGTTGCGGACGCTGCGGCGTATACATCACCGAAACACCCGAGGACGGGAGAGCACCGGACCCCAACGGGATGGAACGTGTCCTGGCATGCCAGAAATATGTGGCCACGGACATGGACGTGTTCGTGCCCTATGACGAAGAGGGCCGTATTGTCGCGGGAGAGGACCGCAGGAAGGCGTACGAAGGAAAACTGGTACCGGTGGTAAAGGCCCGCGGAAAAACCCAGCTGGGCCTTGCGGTCGACCTCGGGACCGCGGCCATAGCCGTAAGCGTTCTGGACCTGAAGAAGGGGAACGAGCTTTATGCCACCGTAGGAGACAACCCGCAGTCCTTTGCGGGGGAAGACCTAGAATCAAGGAGGGCATATGCCGATAAAATGGGAGACGAGGTCCTCAGGAAAGCGGCGATAGACCGCATTAATGATCTAATGTACATATTCGTCGACGACCCGGAGGACGTCAAAGCGGCGGTAATATCCGGAAAGCCCTTCCTGATGGAATCGCTGACGGAAGTATGCAGCATGACAGGAGGACCGTTCTGCCTCGGGGGCACCGAGCTGGGCCTTAATATAGCGAAAGACGCCCCGATCTATGCTGTGAAGGATGTTTCCGAAGAGATAGGCGGGGACCTCATCGGCGGGATCATCGGGTCAGGGATGGACAGTTCTGACGAGAAGATCCTCCTTATCGATCTCGGGTCCACCGTGCAGCTGGCCATCGGTGACAGGGAAAGAGTTACAGTATGCGCATCGGAGTCCGGGCCGGCCCTGGAGGGAGGCAACGTGACATTCGGGATGACACCCTCCATCGGGGCAATAGATAGCATGATGTTCAGGCGCAAAAAGATCAACTATACCGTGATCGGAGGAGTGCCCCCCAGCGGGATTTGCGGGTCGGGGCTGATAGATCTTCTCGCCAACATGTTCCGCGACGGGATGGTGGATGCCGAAGGCAGATTCACAAGGAAGGCCAAGACCTTCGTATCGGACAAAGGCCAGGCCATTTCCCTGACAGACAGGATATATGTCACGGAAGGTGACATAGCGGCGGTCATGAAGGCCAAGGCGGCGGTGTTCGCCGCAGTCCGGTCGCTGATGAAGGAGGAGAATGCCGAAGCCCGGGACATATCTAAGATCGTCGTGTCGGGAAGCTTCGGTAACTTCATCAACGCGGACAACGCGATAGCGATAGGCATGCTGCCGGACGCCGACAGCGAGAAATACGATTACCTGGGAAATGCGTCCATGACATACGCCAAGAACGTTCTGCTTTCCGAGGACGTGAGGAACCGCGCGGACGAGGTCCGGAAGAAGATAAGGGCGATGGATACCCGCAACGAGGCATACGAAGCGGAGTTCCGCGACGCAATGTATCTGCCAAACAGGAAGGAAGGTGTCTTTCCTTCAGTGAAGAAAAAGCTGTTCAGATGATATCATGACCATAATAGCGTTAGCAGGAAAGGGCGGCGTGGGCAAGAGCACTATCGCCTCCCAGATCGTAAGAGGGCTGTCTGTCAGAGGGACGGTGCTGGCCGTCGACGCGGACCCGAATTCCAATCTGAGCGACAAGATCGGTTTCGAAACGAAAGGGACGATCGGCGAGCTCAGGGACGAGATAATAGCCGACCCGGCCAAGGTGCCTTCGGGCATGAGCAAGCAGCAGTATGTGTACGACCAGGTACAGAGGGCTATGACGGAGACGGATTCCGTAGACCTTCTGGTCATGGGAAGGCCGGAGGGAGAGGGATGCTATTGTTTCATCAACAGCGCCCTCAAAGAATGCTTTGTCAAGCTCATACCAAATTATGATTTCACTGTAGTCGACAACGAGGCGGGAATGGAGCACATGTCACGCAAGGTGCTGCCTCAGGCGGACATATTCCTGTTCGTGTCCGATCCGACGGTCACAGGCATCAAGACGGCCGGGCGTCTTTCCCAGCTCGCTGAAGAGGTAGGCATAGAGATAGGGAGGAAGATACTCATAGTCAATAATCTGACCGGCGAAATGCCCGTAAAGCTATCCGATGCGGCCGCCGAAGCAGGTTTCGGCGAAACCTTGGCCTTCCCCCGGGATATATTCATCACGGAGTCCGCGATGGAATCCGAAGTGCTGATCGTGCCATGCGACACCCCATTCGGTGAGTCCGTACGTAAACTTCTGGAACTCATAATTTGAGAGGCTCCATAAGTATCGACGGATGTCCGCTATCTTCGAGCCAGACCTCCAAAGACGGAGGATCCTCAGCGACCTTCTCGTCGGCTATCTTGAGATACACCTCCGATATTCCGGCCGCATCGAATGCTCTGCGCAGAGATTCGCCGAGAACCGACTTCAGACGGGAGCTCATCCAAGATACGCGTGCGAGGCCCCCGTCCCCCTTTAGAAAACCGGGCGACAGGATGTACCGTTTCCCGATCCCCATGAAGCCGGGATGCTGTCCTCCCCTTCCGACAATGTCTGACACCTCGGAAAAAGAATGTCCGGAGGGATTCCTGCCCGTGTCGGAACGGTCGAGCAATATCACGGACCTGCGGTCGGCGGAAACGACGGCCACAACTTCCATGCAGCTGCAGGCGGTCATGGGGGAGTCTGCAACGCTGTGCATACAGACCTTCTGAACGGACCCCATCGATGTCCTGCTTACTATTTCGTTCGTACCGGTCCATTCTCCTTTTTCAGCGTCAACGAGAGTTCCCTTGGGGAAAGGGCGCTGCGGGCCGCGGGGATTTAACTCGCTTCCCACCCTCGCATCCGTCCAGGTGACCGAACCGCAGACGCTGGGGCGCTCCGGGGAGATTATGCATATGTGTCCCGGCGCATAGGTCTGACATATGGTGCAGGTGTAGAAAGAATCCACATTTTGGTCTGTAAGCTCCGACATGCTCCCGTCTCGCATCTCATAACGTTCCCTGGCACTGCGGATCTTGGACGAGACGGCGGAAGGCTCGGAAGTGAAAAGGACCTCCACCGACTCGGCCACTGCCGGGAAGTTCTCCTTGATGTCCGAAATAATGTTCGATCCCAGGTCTGCGAAAGTCAGCCCCCTTTCCCAGGCGGCATTGCTTATCCGGATCCAGGAACTGTCCCTCTGGCCGCTGTGCCAGACTCCATCTGTGCGGCTAAGGGCGAAGTGTATGCGGCGTTCCAACGCCTGTTCCATGTAAAAATCTACATCTCCGGAAACGAGGACTTCGATAGACAGGGGATGCGCTGCCCCTTCCAGATCCCGGATGTCCTTCCCTTCAATACTCGTAACCCCATCCTCCGCATCCGCACACGCCGTCACGATTTCGCAGGAAAGGGGAGCATCAGGCCCTCCGAACTCCAGACGGGAGTCCGCTTTCCTGATGCGTTGGTTCTCGAAGGCGGACCCGGACCGGGCACTTTGTTTCTTTCTCAAGGTGATGCCACGGTTCGCTAATGCCTTCGCGGTCATTCCATCGGAGGCGAACTCACAAACTCTGGGTATGTTCGGGAGATCCGGGCTGTCGGACACGATGAATGCCCCTGCTGCCGCGGCAGAGAAGATGGCGGTGATATCGCATGTCGTGAGGTTTCCCGTATGGATGGCGGTCAGTTTCGGTTTCTTCTTCAGGCATTTGGCAACCGAGGTCCTGTTTCCGGCATCCGCGCCGCCGTATTTCAACGCCGTACGGGAAATCAGACCGTTTATTCCCAGTGCCTCCGCGCGGCCGACCCTCAGAACGTTTTCACATTCGAGACCGGTCCCGGAGTATCCGCCGGAAAGAATAACGATTAACCCTTTATCGGCGCATTCTTCGATCTCCGAGAGGGAGCTCTCGCGGAGCTCTCCCATAAAAAGCGCGATGCCCGGCACCGTACCGTCCACCAGGTCTGAGCCGAAGGAGTCCAGCCAGCTATCCGGAACGATTCTGTCGCCTTTTATCGACGCTATTACCTCGAAGGCCATGGAAGCGTCTATTCCAAGGCTCAAGGCCTCATCGATCCCAGAAGCGCCGCCTTCGTAGAACAGGGAGGGTACGTCCGATGCCCTCGTCGGTAAGGCTCCCTTCCAGGCATGTACAGAAGGAAGCCCGAATGCGGTGCCCTCGCACTCGAGGACACGATTCCCGGGAACGCAAAGTGCCAGATCAATGGCCTTCCTTACAAGTGCATCGCGACCTCTCTTCAATCCGCCGATTCCGTCCGCCCTTTCCGAAAGAATGTCATCGATGTCCATATCAGCTGAGCTCTCTGAGTTCCTTAAGGACGAATATCCCGTTAAGGCTTTCTAACTCTTTAGGCAGATTGCAACGGAGGTCGTCAGCGGAGGTCCTGCTGGCCCCTATGTCGGCAACCAGCTCGAGAAGCATCCTCTGGTAGCAGATCTTTATCTTGCTGAATACGGAGATGAGATTGATGTTCCTGCCTGCGAGCAGGTCGAAGGCCTGCTTCATGGACCCCGGGTTGTCAGGGACTTCGAATACCAGTTTTATAAGGTTGGTGCAGGGCTTGAAGAACGTCACCGACAGCATCCAGGAATCGGCATCGGCGACGACCATGACGTCCCGGCCGTCTATGTTCTTCAAAATATCCCCATATCCGGGAGAGGTATCGAAAACACCCCCTTTGAGGGTACAAGGCTCTGCGCGACGGACCTCCTCCTTTGTGTGATATTCTTTATCGGAGCGGAAAAGGCGGCCTATTTCGGCGGGCTTCGTGGCGATATGGTCGATAAGAGATACCGAAGGATCGTTATTGGCCTTCCTCTGCTCGAAATCTTCCAGCAGGAGGTCTGCCTCGCCCGCGAAGCTGAGGTCGGCCATTATCTTCCAGATTATCACCGTATCGGAGATTCCGTTGAGCGATACCGAGTTCAGGATGTTTATCTCGCGTTCGGCCAGAAAACCTGCCGCCTGTGCGCTGGACCCGGGCACGTCCTTCATGTACATCGTTATGTGGATGAGGGTGCGGTAATTCTCCTGAGGAAACATGGATAGTATAATCTCATAGTCTTTGGGGCCTTCCGCCGGATATCTGAAAAGCGTGCTGTAGACGCACCCATCGTCCACCAGTCCCATAGTGTCGGAAAGCCACCGATCTACCCTGATTTTAGTATCCTTGACCTTTGCGAATTCCCAAAATTTCATAGGAGCCCTGGGCCCGATAGGTTGCAACAATCATATATCTTTTCGGTCCGAATGTTTGACCGATACCAGGGGGCGGGTCCAACATGGATCGTCGCTGTCGTTTTCCAGGTCCCTTATGATGTTGGGGATGCTGCAGAGGTCGCCGTTCAAGGAGGTGTAATGCAGTATGGCCCCCGTCACCTCTTCGCCGCGCCTCTCCAGTCCGGACATCCGCAATGCGCTGATGATAAGCTCGGAAGCACCGATAAGCATGTCCGAAGCATCCGTAAGCATTTTCAATCTCTCGCGGGAGGTGCTCGCAGTATCACCTCCTTTTGGTAAAATAATATCTTCCTGGCACAGTAGGATTGGAACCCAGGGCATATGGACAGATCGAGCATTTCCTTCTCATCTCGACAATCCCTCCGTCTAAGGTCCTGTTCTTGATAGGGACCATCGGATTCCTGCACACGGGGCAGAATTCGGGGACCCTGGAAATCCCGGAGGCGTTGTAATCTATAGCCACGCCGATTATCCCGCGGTTGATCCCGATCCTCCTAATGCGCTCCCCGCTCACCCTGTAATCTGGGTCTATGCGGGACAGCTGCTTTCTCACGAGGAATGCGAGCTCGGCCTGGGACCTGACCTGGGGGTTCTTATGCATTACTATCAGAACCGAGTCCGCAACGGATTCCTCGTCCGGGATTTTATACGCCATTCATGCTGGGTATTTCATTCAAAGATAATATGTTTTCATATTCAGATAGATTAATCAACAGTTAGCGTTTATTTCGTCCGAGCGGGGGTAGCCAAGCCGGCCAACGGCATAGGACTTAAGATCCTAGACCTCAGGGTTTCATGGGTTCGAATCCCATCCCCCGCACCACCCCCCTTTCTCCTTTAAGATGAAATATTGTGGTGATTCGAACGGAGATCAAAACGTTCAAAATACTGCACTGTAACATCTCTTCATTCTTTGTCACACAGGAGCGTGTTTTATGAACTTGCCGGACCTGAGCTCTTCGAAGGCATGCTGCAGCTCGTCCGTTGTGTTCATCACTATCGGGCCGCCCCATGAAATGGGCTCTTTAAGCGGTTCGGCCGAGAGGAACAGGAAACGGGATTTCTTCCCATATGGGGCGGATAAGGTAACGTAGTCTCCGTTGCTGAACAGAACCGCCGTCTTCTCGCGAATGAGGTCGCCTTGAACTACCGCCTCTCCCTCGATCAGAAACACGAAAGCGGTGTCCTCAGGCCTCGTATCCAATGATATTGATGAACCGCCGCTCAGTTCCACATCGAAGCATGTAGCCTGTACATGGTGCGGTCTAACGCCGGTAATACCTTTGTATTCTCCGGAAATCACTCTTACCGTCGCACTTTCCGTGACCTTCTTTCCGATCATATCTTCCGTAATATCGAAATATTTCGGCTCTGTCATCTTATCCTTACGGGGCAGATTGATCCAAAGCTGTACTCCCAGCATCCTTTCTGCAGGCCGGGGCATCTCCTGATGCAATATTCCGCTGCCGGACGTCATCCATTGGCTTTGGCCGGACAATATCCTGCCCTTGTTGCCCAGGCTGTCTTCGTGGTCTATCTCTCCGCTTATGAGGTATGTGACGGTCTCTATCCCTCTGTGAGGGTGTTTGGGGAAACCTGCAATATAGTCCCCCGGGTCGATCGAATCGAAGGAGTCAAGCATAAGGAAAGGGTCGAAATCATAGACCGTGTCGCGCCCCAGCACCCTTACCAGCCGCACTCCGGCCCCGTCGACGGCAGGAATGCCACTGACTAATTTTTTTACGGCTCTTTCGGTCATCTTGTCGGTCCCATCGCCGTTCAGGGAGATAAAGCGAGCGATGGATTCGGCGTATTTTTCGTTTCGAACAGTATTTCTGCGTTATTAAAAAGGATATTATACTTAACACCGAATATTTACCTAGGTTCACGGAACCAAAGGAGGCACTCAATGGCGGATGAAGTAAAAAAACAAAGAGCGAAAGACGAGTTCAAGGTACAGGTCCTCGAGACCTTTGCCGCATTGATCACGGCAGCCTTCGGACTGGTGGCGGCACTGGCATGGAACGAGGCGATCAAGAAAGCGATCGCATCTGTATTCTCTTCGGACGGAGAGCTTATGGGTCTGTTCGTTTACGCGATAGTCGTTACGTTCGTAGCGATAATCTTCACGATCCTGATCGCAAACTCTCTGAAGAAGGCGAAAGCAAAGATCGTTAAAGAAGAGTGAACAAAGTTCAATACATTACGGCCGCATGCCGGCCGGCAAACAATTTTTCCTTTATATGCCCTATCTCTTTATCGTCTACTTGCATTTCGGATTTCTTGTCCCTTAAAGGTATAAGCTACCTTTAAATAATACGACTCAGTCATTCGGTCGGAGTTATATTCTTGGTAGATGCGGTAAAAAAGCCTGGGACCGAAAAAACCGGTAGTGCAAATAAAGGTCCCAGCAGCAATGTGAAAAAGAACAGCAAACGGTTCAAGCCTAAGACGAAGGTTACGGCCAAAAGACAGTCGATGCTCAACATGCACAGGATGAGCCCGTTCAAATACGACATGAACGAGATCCTGACCGCATCTTCCATGGACCCAGATAAAGCTTCTTCTTTTTTAGCGAGCATCATTGCAAAGGCATCCAGGACATCCACCAAGGAAGCGAAAGATTTTGTTAGGACATTCCTCGATTCCGGTGAACTTACTAAGGAGGAGTTCGACCGCATCAGCAGGCTCCTTGATAAATACGGTAAATATCGCTGACGTATCATGAAGTATTCGGAAATGCGACCGGGGCGCATGTTCGTCCTGAGTCTGGACCCCGGGGAGATGATCCGCGAGGAGATAGAGAGGTTTTCGTTGGAACACGGGGTCGTCTACGGCACGGTTTCTGTCGTCGGGGGCGTGGACGGAGGTTCGGTGCTTGTGGTGGGGCCCAAGGTCCCAGCCGATGAGAGGATCGAACCGCTGAAGTTCGAAATAGATGCGCCCAGCGAGGTAACAGGTTTTGGAACGATATTCCCGGACGAATCGGGAAAACCGACCTTCCATATGCATGGATCGATAGGCAGGGAAGGTAGGTCTGTGACCGGTTGCTTCCGCGAGGGCGTCATCGCATGGCTGGTAACCGAAGTGGTGATCACCGAGATGAAAGGCTCAGGACCTATCAGGAAAAAGGACAAGAAGACCGGCTATGGGCTTCTGACCGTAGAATGATCAGCGCCTGGTAATTCCGAAAGAGTCCATCCATTTATCGAAGACGCCGTCAGCGTAGTTGTTCATGTGAACAGCGTCCACCTTGTCGGGAACGATGAATCCGCTTATGGGGAACTCATTATCGCAGAAGGGGCATCTTACGTACGGGCAGTTCTGGTTCGCCTTCGGGCAGGCGATGCAGGCGACCGCCCTGGACTGGAAAAGGCTGAATTCGTGCCCGCAAACGGGGCAGAGAAATCTGCGGGCGGCAACTTTCAGGTCTTTCGTTATGCCTGCGCCACGCTCCTCGGGAGTAAGCCACATGGGGTCCCGGGGAGAAACGGGGGCCTGATCATCTGTCATGGACGTCCCCTCGCGGCATCCACCACGTCCTTAAGGCGCGCTATGTCCGAGCATTCTTCGATGAAGGTGCCTGTAACGATGGCATCGGCGCCCGCCTCTCTTGCGGCCCTTGCGGCCTCGGGGGTGCGTATACCTCCGCCTACTATCAAAGGTATCGAGATAGAATCCTTAACCGCACGTATCATCTCCTGCGGCACGGGCCTGTCTGCTCCGCTTCCCGCTTCGAGGTAGACGTATTTCATACCGTACATCTCACAGGCGATTGCATAGCCGACCGCCTTATCGACCTCGTTGCGTTTGATAGGGTCGGCTTTTCCGACTTCCCCGACCTTCATTCCAGGTTCGACGATGATATACCCCATCGACAGCGTCTCTATACCAAGCTTTTTGACGAAGGGGGCGGCATAGGCCTGCGCTTTGAATATCCAGAGGGGATCGGTGCTGTTCACCAGACTCATGAAGAAGATGGAGTCTACTTCTGCTGAAAGCTCCTTGGGCCCGCCCGGAAAGTGAATGCTGGGGAGCCCCGACATCTCCCGGATCGCCCTGGCGGTCGCCCCCAGGTTCTCAGAGTTAACGCCGGTAGAACCGCCGATCATGATCACATCGCTGCCTGCCCTTTTCGCGGCGGCGGCAAGCTTTCCCGCATCCTCGGGCCTCTGCTTGTCGGGGTCCAACAGCGCCATATGTATGGTCCCTTCTTTCATCCTGTCCGAGAGATACTGTTCGACATTCATCATATCACACCGATAACGAAGGCCGCAAGTGCAAGAGCCATTGCAACCTTTGCAGCTTTCTGTGCCTTATGCGCGCTTCTGAAAACAATAATGGCGGCATATATAAACATTGCATCAGCCGCAAATACAAGCATATAGAAGTCGTTAAGCGACCCGGCGAGCAGAGGCCAGACGCTAAGGGCTACTCCTGCGAGGAAGGACCCCGCCGAGACAGCGGCCGCATTCTTTTTGCCGATCGCCATGGGAAGCGTCCGCCTGCCCTCGTCGGAGTCCTCGTCCTCGATGTCCTTGGAGATCTCCCTGCCGACGTTTACCAGCATCGCCATAAAGGCCATGGGGACTACCGCCATGGTGTCTCCGCAGACAGCACCGCCCAGAAGGAACAACATCCCTGTAAGCACCGCGATCGTAACATTCCCGATGAGGCCACGCTGCTTGAGAAAGGCCTCGTAGGACATCATCAGAACGGCCGCCAAGACCACTATGACGGCAGATGCCGGGCCCCAGAATCTAAAGCCGAGTAGTTCAGAAACGATAAGTGCCAGAATTCCGATTATTATCGCAGAAAGAATCATTAGTACACCGAGGCTCCTTGCAGTACCGGAGGATATCTCTCCGCTAGGAACCGGCCTTTCAGGGTGTGCCGTTATGTCTATCTCTCGGTCGATGTAGTCGTTGATCGCGTTCCCGCCCGCCATGAAAATGAACACAATAAGACATGAGATCATGATGCCAGGCCAATGATCCGCGATGTCAAAACCCGAGGCGATGAATGCGCCGACCACCACGCCGACTATACCCATCACGCCGTTGCCGAATCTGAACAATCTCAGATACTTGTTCACGGGCGACTGATGTGCTCGACGTTGAAATAGTTAATCACTTGCGGAATATGTGGTAATATCTTGTCAACGAGCCGTGGACCCTTTGAGGAAATAACTTCTCCAGCCCCATCTCGATCGTGTCCATCTCATGGGGAAGGACTACCCCGGCACATCCGCCGGAGCGCAGGACCCGAGAGATCGAACTGAAAGATCTGGCATATATGCGGTCGATGTCCTCTCCCCCGGTTTTGGTCGAACGTCCGTATGGAGGGTCGGTGGCAACAGCATCAATGTCCGACCAGAGTTCGGATATGTCTCCGATGTCCATGACTCCGCTGTCGTGCAGCCTGAGCCCGTAGAAATTTATGTTCTCTTCCGTCCCCGCGACCATCTGCGGGTCGAAGTCGGAGACTATGGCCTTCATACCCATCTCGGCAGCTTCAATCGCTATCCCGCCGGTTCCGCAGAACGGGTCAAGAACCGTCCCCCCACGCTTCACACCGGTCAGGTTTATGAGGGCCCTTGCATATTTGGGGTGCAATGAGATTGGGGAGAAGAACGGCCGCTCTCCGACCTTCCTTTTTTCGAAAAGGTCTGTCTCGGTCCTGTGTTCTTCTATGAACAGATGCACCCGGTCGCTCATCAGCATCTTAACAACGATGTCCGGGTGATTCAGGTCCACGCTGTTTTTAATTGAGAACAAGGCGCCTACTTCTCTGACCAGTTTCTGAGAATCCACATCTTCCATCATTCCTCTGAATCTTTTCGCCCTTACCGCGAAGGTCCCTGAAGGAAGTTCGAAAGGCGTGATATCGGAGATTCTGTCCGGGTCGAAAGACCCGATGTAACGACCGATGCCATGGGTAAGTGCCAGCCGGCCGGCGGTGAAAGGTACGCTTTCGGGCGGCATGGCGAGGACGACATAGCCCGGTCCCGATGCGAAGACGGTGCAATCGCCGTTCGATTCGGCAATCGAGCAGCTGACCGCCTCCGCCCTGGGCATTTCTCCGAGCTCGCCCGAAAGTTCAAAAAAATAAATGGGGTTCACTGGAACCCCATTGGTTTCAGTCCTTAATACCGTCTTCGGTGACCATAAAGACCGCCTCTCCCTCAGGAAGGTTCGGCGAATCGATCAGTCTGGCTATTCTCTTTCCGGCCTTACCTTTGCGAAGATATATGCGGAAGGTGGCGGTGTGACCGACAATGTTGCCCCCTATGGGTCTTGTCGGATCTCCGAAGAACGCATCAGGTTTCGAAGAGACCTGGTTGGTTACAGCTATCACGGCGTTGTTCACAGTTGAAAAGTTCAGCAGGTCGTGCATGTGCCTGTTTAGTATCTGCTGCCTCTCCGCAAGCGTTCCCCTGCCAATGTATTCAGCCCTGAAATGCGATGTAAGGGAGTC
The DNA here is from genome assembly GCA_002497195.1 of Methanomassiliicoccaceae archaeon UBA354. Lineage (GTDB taxonomy): Archaea > Thermoplasmatota > Thermoplasmata > Methanomassiliicoccales > Methanomethylophilaceae > VadinCA11. The sequence goes on from DAMX01000097.1 coordinate 87,185, forward strand.
GACGATCAGCAGTCTCACCTTGAGGTCCTTTGCCAGTTCGAGCGCCTTTCCGACGAGGAGGACCTGGTGCTGGGAGTTGAACGCCCTTGCAACATGGATCCTCTTTAGAGTCGCCTCGGGATCGAGGCCCAGGAAAGTGGACATCTGTATGATCCTCTCCGGCCTGAAGGTGTTCTCGGAATCGATGATTATGACATCCGAATCCAGACCGCCCATCTCTTCCGGCATGGTGGCGTTGACGGCGAGCTGGAAGCATAGCTGTGATTTGCAGCTCCCGAACTCGCCGAAAAATTCTACAATGGACTGGCTTTCGAGCCCTCCTCCCATCAGCTCGTCAAGAGCCTTGGAGCCTGTCGTCAGCTTGGTAACGAGCTTCCGTCTTTCAAGTATCTCGTCTCCCGTTTCGAACCCACCGATGTCTGCGCATAGTTTAGCGCCCTCGATGATGTCTGCCGCCTTTTTCTCTCCGATCTCGCAGAGTTCTGCGAGTTCTTTGGGAGGGGCAACAGCAATGGCCATCAGATCCGTGTATCCTGCTTCGCGGAGTTTTTCTGAAATGGCTGGTCCTACTCCTGGTATGTCTTCTAGAGTTTTGGTGACCATTGGTATCTCTCCGACACTCAAACAGAGCGTCGATATTTAACTCGAAGCGTGAGAGGTCGCCGATTATTCCGAAAATGACACTATAAATCTTTATATCTAAGTTCCAGGATTAACACGGGATGGCAAAGAAGAAACGGAGAATCAAGGAGGAGCCCGAAGAGACCTACGAGTTCACTCCCACCGAGTTCGACGAGAAGGAGTTCATTCTCAAAGAACTTTTCAACACCAAGGTGTTCTTTGTAGTCATTCTGCTTTCCATGCTGAGCGGCGTGATGTGGGCGTTCACATACACGCTGGGAACCCACATGTGGCTCGTAGGTCTACTGGTATGCATACTTCTGATAGTATTCATGAAGAGGCTCCTGGCACTGTTCAAGGTAAGGGTCGAGATGATCGACGGTAAAAGCATGGTCGCCAATTACGCCATGTACTTCCTGCTGGCGCTTGGGATAACAATCCTATTGATCAATGCGCCGTTCTACTGAGTCAGTTCTCCCAGCTCATCTTCGGGTCGAGAAGCTCGGTCAGCAGGTCGGCGGGAGTGCAGCTGACGGTGTCCTCATGGTCTCTGATGACCATGGTTTCGGGATCCAGCTCCCTCCCTATCCCGGCAATGGCGGCCTCTTCGGAAAGCATCTCTTTGGCAGTGAAGTATATCCTCTCGGCGATCACGTTCCACCCCCCGTCTTCTATGAACGGCTCCCCGTACTCGTTGCTCTTCCACTTTTTCAGGAAAGACTCGGCGTTGGGAACGCCCACCGGCGGGCCCGCATGTTTGAACGTCTTCGAGAGCAGGTCGCGTTCGAGCTCGAAGACGATCCTCATCTCCCTGGCATCCATCTCATGGACTGCCCTGAGGACCGTGAAATCGAACTCGTTCATCTTCCTGGTCAAGGCGTACTGGGTCTTCCAAAGCTGGGAATACAGGTTGTCCTCGATCACGTTCGGTCTCTTGAATACCACAGTCAAAAGACGTGATCCGTGGTGTTCCGCTTTGGCCTTCAGCTCTTCCTGGGTCATCGCAGGTCGGTCGACGGGGAAGAAGAACCTCATGTCCGGAGCCTGGAGATACGCCCTCGATGCCACGATAAAGAGCGACATGGTGTCCAGATGAACGGCCGAGGCCACGTTCCTCCTCGGATCCACGGGATCGTAAACGGTCATAGGGGATACCGAAACAGGGCCTCTGCCTTCGATCTCGATCACGGTGCCCTCCTTCCATTCGGACGCCGCTTCCAGAACCTTCCTGAAATCGCCGTATTTTATGACTAGGAGCTCGCACAGGTATCCGGAGAAGCCGCGGGTGTTCGGCTCCGCGCCGTATGCGGCTATACCCTTCATGAATTTCTTCAAAAGCCTGACGTCATCCTTCTGCTCGGACCGGAGGTGGGCGCGCACATATTCCGTATGGAACGGGGTGCGGTCCACGGAGGACTGCAGTTTCTTTGTGTTCTCCAGCAGATAGCAGGGGACCATGTCTACGTCCAGCCCCATAAACTTTCCGCGGGTGTAAGGATGTTCGGAATACATCCGTGTGCCGTGAAGTATGTCCTCTCCCGCCTTCAGCCCTTCGTTCTCCAACCTTTCGCGTGAGACATCGGGAGGGAATAACAGGAATATGTCGAGGTCCGGGTCGGAAAGGAACGTGTCTTTTGCGAAAGAGCCAACGAACCTGACCTCAGTGGCGGCGAGGCTGTTTTCCCGGATGTATGCCTCGGCCCTCTCTTTCAGATTCTTTGCCGCATCGGAAATGCGATCGATCTCCTGCTGCTTCGGCTTGATCATTCCAAGTACTTCCGACTCTATGCTCATCGACCCGGAAATCGGCATCCCACGTTTAAGGATGTCCCCGATGCCCGCCATTATTATCCTCCGCAGCCCGCTTTTTTACGAAAATATAATAACTCGATAATCGTCGAGAGGGCGTGTACTGTCGGCAATGCGGTTCCGAGAACGAGGATAGTGCGACCTTCTGCACCAGGTGTGGCGCGTTAATCGGGAGCGGGACCGCCCCGTCGCATTCCGTAAAGGCCGGCAAAAAGGTGAACAGAAACGCGGTAATAGCGATATTTGCCATAATCGCCCTTCTCTCCGCCGGGATAGCCGGTTTCGTCATCTGGACATCTCCCGACGGAGAGCCATTTACAGCCGACGAGCATGTCCTATATGCCGACGGCGACGTCGGTTCAGGCTACATCTCCATAATCGCCGACCCTTCCGACACGGACCCCTCCGATGGGTCGTGCACCATTATCCTCACGATGAACGCAAAAACACTGGGGGATTACAGTTGGGGCATCAGGTGCCTCGACCAGGCTCTGTACGCATACGATGGTGTGGATACGTACGAGTATGCCGGACACAGCATGCCAGACGGAGCAGTGCTGGGGGACGGCGGAAAAACTTTGACATGCACCTTGGACCCCGGCCGTTATTCGGTGAACGTCGAGGTCAACGGAAGGACCTATTCCGGAACTTTCGTGCTTCAGGGAGAGGTGGTAAGGAACTATTCATGGACGTTCGACCCGACGTATTCTGACGACCCGACGTCGTCCATAGAGTTCGACCTCGAGTTCATTTTCCAATATGGGGATTGTCTTGCGGCGGCCGAATACACCGGTGAACGCGGAATCGGCGACGTCCGGGACATCGAAGATCTCATCGCCCCGTTCGTTTCGGAAAACGAAGTGATCACGGAGCTGGAAAGTCGGTTAGACGAGCTGTATTACGAGGAGACGGGATCGATCCCTGTCTCCGGAAGCTACCTTTACGCTTCGTATATCCTCGCATTCGTTCAGGAGGAGTTCAGTTATCCGACTGCCGATTCCGACGGCGAAGAGTGGGGTCCCGACGAACTGCTGTACGGCAAAAGCGAGTACTGGGCGTTCCCTACGGAGACGATAATGCAGGGCGCAGGGGACTGCGAAGACACATCTTTCCTCTGTGCCGTCCTGTTCAGGGCCGCCGGTTACGACGCGGCCGTGGCCATAGTGCCGGGGCACGCGATGGCAGGGGTGGAGCTGACTGCTGACCCCTACTCTCATCTGACTCCCAGCTATGTCGGGGAATACCGCATATATCAGACGCTTATGTTCGACGGAGCCTCCACCACGTACTACGGCTGCGAGACAACGACCGACTCACAGTACCACATCGGATACACCAGCGTCGAATACAACGACAACCAGCTCACAGATTATATGGATATCAATAGGGTCGGCATTCCCACCGGTATGGACGGATTTTATCCCATATGATCACGGCGAGCTGTCCGGGATCCACTCCCCCTCATAGACAAGGGCCTCGTGGAACACGATATCTTCGCCCACGTCCATAACCGTCCTGTCGCGCAGGGCGATGGTTGTTACACCTGTGGCCTTCTCCGTCTTCTCCGCCTGTTGCTCCGGACCGGTCCTGATCATCACTATCCCAAGGTGAATGAAAAGGGCGACTTCGGGCCTGACCCTCTCGATGAAGGATATGGCCTGGTCGGTGCACAGGTGCCCCTTGATACGCATTCCGTCGGGCGCCGTCACAGGAAGGATCAACACCCTGGACCCGATATACTGGTCTGCTATTTCCGGCGTATACTCGGTATCGCTGACATATGATATTATTCCGTCCGGAGTGTGAAATCTGAAGCCGATGTTGGTGGGGTCGCTGTGCAGGGACCTGCATATTTCGGTCTTTATGCCCTCGATCTCGACCACGTCTCCGGGGACGAGGACCGTGCAGTCCCTGGCGATCCTCTGATGATATCCCGAAATGCAGGGACCCAGCTCGTCCTGGCCTTTCAGCACTGTCACGCTCCCGTATATGTGCCCTCTCTTCTTCCACCCCCCGAAAGCGCAGCCTTCGATAACAGATTCGGCATCTGCGTAGTGGTCCGGGTGGGCATGGGAGATTATCACCGAATCGGTGCGTGTGAGGTCGTACCTTATATTGCGCATCTGGGTCAATGCGCCAGGTCCCGGATCGACATGGATTATGTCATCGCCGTTCATTATAAGGAATCCTCCCGTGCACCGGGTCTGGTACATCGTCGTATGCCGACCGCCCCCGGTCCCCAGGAAAATAATGCGAGTCGACATGCCCCCGGTTATGTCTTATAAATATATCCGTCTTTTGAAAACCGGAAAATGTTAAAGTCGAATAGAAGGTTACAATCCCTATGATAACTGTTTTTCGCGGCGGATGGGTCGTGACCCAGAATCGTCACAGGGATGTATTCAGGGGAGATGTGGCCGTCGAAGACGAAAAGATAATCTACGCCGGACCGAAATTCGAAGGATCCGCAGAAAGGGAGATCGATGCAGCGGGCGACGTCGTCATGCCGGGGATGATCAACACTCATACGCATGTCGCAATGTCGGTGATGAAAGGTTCGCTGGACGATCTCCTCTTCCCCGACTTTCTAAATGCCAGCTTCAAGATCGACGCCGACAGGACCGACAGGGATATCGATGTGGGAGCAAAGCTGGGATGCATGGAGATGATCCTCGGAGGCACGACGACGTTCATGGACCTTTATTATTCCGAAGACGTCATCGCCAAGGCCGTACGGGAGGCGGGGATAAGGGGAGTTCTCTGCTGGTGCGTGTTGGATGAAGACAAGACCACCCAGTCCGGTAACCCTCTTAAGAATTGTGCCAGGTTCTGCAGTTCTCATAAGGGTATGAGGAAGATCGTGCCGGGCGTGGGGCTTCAGGGAGTATACGCCTGCGACGAGGAGACATGCCTCGGGGCGAAAGACCTTTCCGACAGGGAGAAGTTACCGATGAACTTCCATCTTTCGGAGACAAGGGGGGAGGTCAACGAGCACCGCAGGTCCACAGGCAAGAGGCCCGGCGAATGGCTAGCGGCCCTGGGCGTACTGGGCCCCAGAGGCGTCGCGGCACATTCCGCATGGCTTACCATGAACGAGGTAAGGCTCATGGGGCAGGCAGGCCTTTCGGTTTCCACATGCCCCGTATCCAACATGAAGCTGGCGACCGGAGGCGTCGCCCCGATACCGGAGTTCTGCTCGGGAGGAGTCAACGTATCCATCGGCACGGACGGTAACACCACCAACAATTCATTGGACATGTTCTCCGAAATGAAGATACTGGGACTTCTTCAGAAGTCCAGCAGATGGGATGCCAGGGTCGCGAAGGCGCAGGAGCTTATCGACTTTGCCACGATAAACGGTGCGAAGGCGGTCGGGATGGAAGACACGATAGGGTCGCTGGAGCCCGGCAAATATGCGGATATCATAGTTCTTGACGGCAAGGCTCCCAACCTTAGGCCGCTGCTTCCGGAGAACATCATCGGAAACATCGCCTATTCCGCATCCGGCCTCAACGTCAAACATAGCATGTGCCAGGGCGACCTTGTTATGCAAGACCGTAAGATCGGGACGCTGGACGTGGATTCCGTCCTGTCCGAGTCGGAGGATATATGGAGGCAACTGTGCCTGAGGTGACACGGAGGATAATATTCGAAAGGCCCGACATAGCCTCGATCGTCGCTTCCGGGAAGATATGCGCGGACATGCATTTCCACACCCATTATTCCGACAGCTATACCCAGACGAAAGATGTGGTTCGTCTCGCCGGGAGTTCGGGCATGGGGGTCGCGATAACGGACCATAATCAGATAGGCGGAGTGCTGGACGCGGTGGAAATGAAGAGCGGGGCGCTCATCGTCCCCGGGATGGAGGTCAGCACCTCCGACGGCCCTCATATCCTGACATATTTCTACTCCTGGAGGGATCTAAAATCCTTCTGGGACAGCAACATCAAGGACAACATCAGATAGTGCCAGTGGATCGCTTTGAGGAACATGCCCACTTCCCGGCTCCTCGATCTTCTGGAAGAGGAGAACTGCGTCGTATCGGCCGCGCATCCCATGGGATATCTGGGTTCGAACAAAGGGCTGGAGGTGTGCATCAGGAAGGACTACATCCCGGTTTCGGAGGCAAAGCGGCTGGATGCCTTCGAGGTGATGAGCGGGGGCATCTCCCGCAGGTCCAACATCGCCGCGTGCGAATCAGCCTCCGGTTACGGCTTGGGGGTGACCGGGGGGACGGACGGACATCTTTTGAGGGAGCTCGGGAACATCGTCACGGTATCCGACGCTTCGGACCTGGACGGCTTATTGGACAGTATCGTGAAAAAGAGAAGCGGCGTCATTGGAAAGGAGAAATCTCTGGCTACGAAGGCGTTCATGGGGCTGGTATCACTCACGGAGTTCTGCCGGCACACCCCTTCCGTAGGTTTCGTACAGCTGGAACAGACCGTGATGAACATAAAAAGGCACCGCAATCCCCCGGAAGACAATAACTTCAGAGCTGACCGGCGGCAAGCCTGCAGAAAGCGATCTTAATCGAATCCATCCGTCTCTTGCTCCTATACTTCTCCGTGGTGAATTCGACGCTCCGCTCCAGGTCCCCGAGGAACGTCTCTGACAGACGTTCTCCTATCTCGCGGGAGTAGATCATGGCGTTGGTCTCGAAGTTCAGGTTCATGCTGCGCTCGTCAAGGTTCGCGGAGCCTACCGAACAGTAGTATGAGTCGGCGACTATGGCCTTGGAGTGCATGAATCCGTTCTTGTAATGGTACACCCTTACGCCGGACTGCATCAGCAGGTTGGCATAGAACAGGTTTGCCCAGTACACGAAGGGATGGTCGGGCTTGTCGGGGATGATGATCCTGACGTCCACGCCCGACTGGGCGGCGATCTTAAGCACCGACAATGTGGCCTCATCGGGCACCAGATACGGAGTGTGGATGTACAGCGTCTTCCTGCACCTGGTGAACAGCATCATGTACTGTCCGTGGACCGGGCTGCTTTCCAGGACGTCGGGTCCGCCGGAGATAATCTGAACGATCTCCTTCCCCTTCCCCGGTACGTTCTTGTAAAAGATGTCCTCGGTGGTTACGTCGACTCTCGTGGCGTATCTCCAGTCTGTAAGGAACCTTATCTGCATTCCAAGGACCGCTCCGCCCTCGATCCTGACGCTGGTGTCCCTCCAGTTGCCAAGGGGTCCCTTCCCGATGTATTCGTTGCCGATGTTATGTCCTCCCGTCCACCCGATCCTGCCGTCCACGACCATGATCTTACGGTGGTTCCTGTTGTTCTTTCGGGGAGTGAGCATACATGTGGCACGGCTGTGGAACAGTGTGAACTGGCCCCCGGCCCTGACGAACTCCTTCATGTTCTTTTTGGGCCCCTTCCCGAAACCGTAGGCGTCGCACATGACGCGGACATGGACCCCCTGTTTCAGCTTCTCTATGAACAGGTTTACCAGGGCCGATCCCATCTCGTCGTCCCTTATGATGTAGAACTCGAAATTGATGGTCTCCTTCGCACTGCGGATATCATCGAAGAGGTCTCTGTAATAGTCGCGCCCGTCGGTGTAGACCTTGACCTCGTTGTCGTTGGTGTATCCGTGCCCCATCCTCATCATGGTGCCTACGAACTCGCTGCTTCCCGGCTGTTCCTTCTCGAGGAGGGAGCTGTCCATCCTGAGGCGGACCCTTTGGCCTTCTAGGGCCCGTCTTATCCTTCCGTCCTCGTGGGCCTTCGACCTGAACGCGTATTTGGAATAGAAAGTCTGCCCGAAGAACAGATACATCATGAAACCCAGCGGCGGGAAGAGAAGCATCACGAGCAGCCACAGTATCGTACTTTTCGGGTTGGAACGCTCCCAGAACAACATCGAAATGACGAATATCATATTGATCGGAATGATAAACAGCATCACGTCTCCCGACAGGCTGCCTGTGAGATAATCTCCCGGTATCACTATTCCGAACATCGTAAGACACCTATAGGCTTTGCCGGATTGCCTGCAACGGTGGCGCCAGCAGGCACATCCCTGGTCACGACCGAACCGGCCCCCACTATCGAGCCCTTTCCCACGGTTGTTCCGGGAAGGATTATAGAACCGGCGCCGATCCACGCATCATCCTCGATCACGACCGGTCTGGACACAGTCCCCACGGCCCGTCTCCTCTGAGGGTCGCGGGAATGATCGGGGGTGATTATCGTCACGTTGGGGCCGATCATCACGTAATCTCCCACGACGATGCTGGTCGAATCCAGGAAGGTGCAGTTGCTGTTGACGAGGACGTGTCTTCCGAGCGTCAAGTTGAAGCCCAGGTCACATCTGAACGGAGGATTGATCATGGTGTCCGGGTCGACTTCGCACATCAAGAGCCTTTCGAGTATCTCTCTCCGTTCGTCCGGGGTCCTGCCTCCCGCGTTGTACTCGTCGCAAATGTGTCTCGCACGTTCCAGGGCTTCGGCGAATTCCTGAAAACCAGGGTCTTCGTTGCTCAGTTCTTTGCCGGCGTATATCCTTCCGAAGAAGCTGTCCGGGGGTAAATCCTTCCGCATTACAACCCGATGCGCGGTCGACTTAATGTTTTTTGTCAAAGAAGGAACGCTCCGTAATTATGTGAAATATATATGGAGTAAACAAGTCACCTAGGAACATATAAGTACATTACCTAGGATGACAAAATTAAGGAGGGTTAAATATCACGGGAAACCCAATAGAGATTGTCGGCCTCGTAAAGAGATATGGTGATTTCACTGCTGTCGACAATCTAAGTCTGAGCATAAAGAAGAACAGTTTTACGGGCCTTTTAGGCCCCAACGGTGCCGGAAAGAGCACCACATTAAAGATGCTGACACATCTGATAAACGTGACCTCGGGGGAGGCCTATATCAACGGCGTAGACGTTATGCGTGACCCCAAAGGCGCGCTCACGGGCGTCGGCACGGTCGTAGAGACTCCTGAATTCTATACTTATCTGACCCCGGTCGAGACATTCGAGCTCCTGGGACAACTAATCGGTATGAGCAGGGAGGCCATCTCGGCGCAGACGTCCTCGATCCTGGAAATGGTCAAGATGACAGAATGGGCGGAGAAGAAGATAGGCACCTTCTCCAAAGGTATGAGGCAGAGGGTCGCGCTGGGACAGGCATTCCTTGGCGAGCCCAGCGTGATCATCCTGGATGAGCCAACGTCGGGACTGGACCCGAGAGGCATGGCGGAGATGCGCGATGTCCTCAAGAACATCCGCAACGGGAAGGATGTGACCGTGGTCATGAGCTCCCATATGCTCCACGAGGTCAGCGACCTGTGCGACCGCGTTGCGATCCTGAACCATGGTAAGCTGATACTCGACGACACCATCGACGCGGTCACTTCAAGGTCGGGGACCAGGCAGATCATCATCAAACTGGACCACGTCCCCACCGCGGACGACGTGGCCAAGGTCGCGGCAATACCCGGCACCCTGTCCGCTTCCAGGCTCGGAAACGAGATCGAGGCGAAGATGTCGTCGGAACGTGCCCGCAGCCGCGAGCTCTTCGAGGCGGTCTCCAACCTCGGGATCGGAGCTTACAACCTTTACGAGAACGAATCGCTCGAGGCGACGTATCTGAGCCTCATCAAGGAGTCCAGGTGATTACGATGTCAAACACCGATTACAAGCCCGGAATGGGTAAGGTTAGCATCACCGGCGATGACCTCAGGCAGTCGCTGGTCATAGCCAAAAACGAGATGCGGAAATTTATGAGGGGGAGGAAGATCCTTCTCTTCATATTGCTGGCAGCCCTTTTCCTGGTATTGAACATAGCTCTTCCCGCGCTCTACTGGGACCAGTTCGGATCATATCTTTCGACCCCCGAGGAGATCATGTCGTGGAACGCCGGCAACATATCGTTCATCGCGCTGATAGGGGCGGTCCTCTTCGCTTCGTTCACGATAGTGTCCGAGTTCGAGGAAAGGACCTATCTTCTCCTTTTCACAAGGCCGGTTAAGAAGACGACCATCTTTGCGGGCAAGTTCCTGGCATGCTACGCCATCACGCTTCTCGTGGTCCTGATATACTATGGCGTCTCCGCGGTCCACTCCCTCGTTCTTGAGGGGGCGGTCACATCGAAGACCTTCGCCTCCATAGGGATGGCCATGGCAGACATATTCGCGGTATCCGGTCTGGCGGTATTCTTCAGCACTATATCCAAGAAAGGCAGCATTTCTGCGCTCATGACCTTCTTCTTGGTGCTTATGATACCTTCGATCCTATCCGGGATCCTTTGGGTAGTACAGCCGGGCGGAGACTACTGGTACCTTCTAAACGTGGCCGAGGGAAGCATCTCTTCCGTCATCGGTCCGGCCATGCAGATCTCCAAGCCGCTCATCACTTTCCTGCTGTGGGGAGCGGTGCCGCTCCTGGCAGGCTGGCTGATATTCCTCAGAAAGGAAGTCTGAGGGGCACTAAGGTCCGAACAAACTTTTTACATATCATTTTCGTTCTCAAAGCCCCTGGATATCGCAAGGTTCTTCAATGAAAAACATCATTAAACATCGCGGCCTATGCGGTCGCAAACGGGGAATAAAGAGTTGTCCAAGATCCTAATAGCGACGGATGGCAGCAGGGTCAGCGAGGAAACGGTGCATTACGCCCTTGACCTGGCATCCGCTCTCGAATACGAGGTAGCTGCAATTTATGTGAGCGACGAACCTCTGAAGGAAGGAGAACACGAATTCTCCCCCGGCGAGGCAGCGGTCAAGTATGCCGTGGACGAGGCGGCCGCCAGAGGAATATCTGTCGAATCCTTCGTCGAGTTCGGGATACCGGCGGTAGAGATAGTCAAAAAGGCCGAAGAGATAGGCGCCAAGGCTATCGTCCTCGGTTCTATCGGCAGGTCCGGCGTCTCGCTTTGGCTCGTGGGCAGCGTCGCCGAGAGGGTGATAAAGCTCGCCTATTGCCCAGTAATAGTGGTCCGCAGGCCGGAGCACGAGGAAACAGGAACCAGGTTCGGAAATATGCTGATAGCCACCGACGGAAGCGCGGCGAACGATCCTGCGGTACGCAGCGGCCTTCGACTGGCATCGCGTCTGGGAATGAAGGTGACGACCATCAGCATCAACGATGTGAGGGAGATCCCCCGGACGCATGCGGACGAGGCGAGGGCGGAGCTCAACGACATCAGCAAGGAGGCCGTGGCCAAGGTGATACACGAGGGCGCGCTACTAGGTCTCAACGTCGACCCGATCATCGAGGACGGGGTACCTCATAAGGAGATAGCCGAACGCTCTTCGGAATACGATCTTGTCGTCATAGGGACGCTCGGGCGGACCGGGCTCTCGGAAATACGCGTTGGGAGCGTGGCCGAAAAGGTCATAAGGTACGCTAAGTGCCCCGTGATGGTCGTAAGGGCCAGCGAAGTTTTCGTTCCGCTGGATTCTTTCTGATCAGATTCCGAACCAGCCCTTCGTGTTCTTCATATTGAGGTACAGCAGGACTATTGCTTCGAACACAGCCACTATCCAGTTGAGGGTCACAAGGCTGAATATCAGTGCCAGGGCAGTCATGATGACCGCGAACCACCATCCCCACTTCTTCCCGGAGAACAGGGCCACTCCTACGAGCATCATTATCAGCCCTGCCACCAGCGAGATGACGCCCGCAACCACCATCGTCAGGCCGGCAGGCAACGCGACCGGAACAGAGATCGCCCCTCCCAATATGGCGAAAGCGCCCACTGCCACGGCGATGATGCCGCCCAGGATCTGCAATACCGCGAATATGCTCAACAAGATCGGTCTGTTGTAATTGCCTTCAGGCATGTCAGCGTATCAATTCTTGGATTTAAAGCGATATCCTATGTGGCTCGCATCGCAGAAAGGCATGTCCCTCGAATGTCCGCATCTGCACAGTACGTAACGGTTGCGCACCTCATATTCATGGCCTTCTGCCGATACGATCTTTATTCCGCCCTTCACGTAATATCCGCCGCTGCAGCCTTTCTCCGGGTCCTGTATGACGACGATCTCCTCGTCGAGCACGTCTTCGTGCAGGGTACCGTCCTTGTCGTAAGCTGTCAGCCTGCCGGCCGGGCATTCGCACGCGGCCCTGATAGCCAACTCACGGCATTCAGGGTCTCCCGAGTTCTTGATCAGGGTCCAGACCTTTCCACGGTCTGTGTGGCAGAAGCGGGCCAGGGCGCACCGGCCGTCGTCCTTCAGGTCCAAGGTCTCTCCCTCAAGCACTTTCGCCCGTTTTTCATAAGGTGCTCTGTCTGCCTTCTCCTTGCCGCCGAAGGCAAGGGCCTTGGAGTGGCCGCCGTCGCAAAACGGCGAGTTCTTAGACCGGCCGCACCTGCAGAGGGAGTACCGTTCCTTCTGTTCGATATTCTCTCCGTCCGTCCACACGTACCCCTCGCCTTTGGGAGTCACGATCTTTTCCGATATCGGGACGCATCCGGATACGATGTAGGGCCCTCCTTTGACGATCTTTATTGTCATTTCGTCGGTCATATCAGACACCCGGCTCCGTCTTTTCCCTTTCGGCCAGCTGCTTTCCCGCTATGTACCCGAAGGTCATGGCGGGGCCGATGGTGCTCCCTCCGCCCCAGTAAGCGTCCGAAGTAGGGGAAGCAATGCAGTTCCCCGCCCCGTACAGGCCCTCTATCGGCCTCTCGTTCCAGTCGAGGACCCGTGCCCTTCCGTCGATGACCGGCCCTCCGTTCGTGTCGAGGGTCCCGGATCCCAGGATCACGGCGTAGTAGGGCGGTTTCCCGATGGGATGCATGGTGTGGTTCTTAGACTCCTTCTCGGGCCATTCGGCCGCAGGGTCGGAAGGCGGCGACGATGCCCATTCTCTGTCGTAATCGAAATCGCCGCGTCTGAACTCCGGGTCCTTTCCTTCCGCGGCGTAACCGTTGAACTTCTCGACCGTCTCCTTCAGCCCTTCTTTGAACGAAGTTGCCAGGGAGAAATTGCCGGTGCTGCCTGCGATCTTCCCGAGACGCTCGGCTATCTTGTCCGCCAATGTATCGAGGTCGTCAGCTTTGATCAGGTAGCCGGGCAACGGGTCTCCCTTCAGGGGATAAGGCATCTGCCCCTGCCACATGGACGCCGTGCGCTCGTCGGAGACGAGGAACGTAAGCATGTTCTTATATTCCGCATTCTGGGCATCCCACTCGAAATGCATCCTGCCTCTGTCGTTGTAGTTACGCTTTTCGTCCACGTACCTCTTGCCGTATTTGTCGACCAGGATGATGCTGTCGCCCAGCATGAAGAAGATGTTGGACATCCCGTCCGGGTTCCCCAGGAAGAGCTCTATCGCGCTGTCGGACCTCCATGCGCCGTGTGTGTTGCCTATCTTTGCTCCGCATCTGCCGGCGATGGGTATGAAGTCCCCGGTGTTCGTGGGCGCCGAGCATCCGCCGTAGACCGGTCCGGGCTGGAAATCCCTCATCAGGTCGATGTTGTGCGAATATCCTCCGGTGCCGAACATGACGCCCTGCCGGGCCAGCATCCTGACTTTCCCGCCGGAAGATTCCGCTTCCACGCCTACCGCCCTGCCGTCCTTCATTATAAGGTCTGTGGCGCGGCAGTCCGTCACTATCTTGATGCCGTTCTTTTTCGCCCACTCCTCGAACAGCCTGACCAGATTGATCCCGTAGCCCAGCTTGCCGTCCGGTCCCTTAGAGAACAGGATCCTCCCACGGATCCCTTTGTTCTCGGGCAGATGGTCGGCATAGTCCACCTGGGCCTTGCCGTTCCAGCCGATATCCATTATCGAATGCACCGCGTCTATATCCTCGAGATATTCCACCATCTCGGAGCAGTTGTCGTAGAACGAGTTTATAAGATCGAACTGGTGCGCTGTAAGGCCGTACCCGTCCGCTTTGGGGTTGTAAAGGTTAGGGAAAGAGAAACGTGCCATGTATCGTACGGCATCGTCCTTGCTGTCGCGGTAGCCCGCCGCCTTTTGGAGATGGTTGCCGGGTATCCAGTATCCCCCTCCCGAGCGCAAAGTTGTTCCGCCGACCCTCGATGCCTTTTCTATCATCAAGACATCGGAACCCATGCTTCTGGCGGTTATCGCGGCGGAAAACGCCGCTGCCCCGGACCCGACCACCACCACGTCGGCGGTCAGGTCTCCGACGCCCTGAGAGCTGTCTTTACGGGCGCCGCCGTCGCGACCGGTGTAGAGTTCGAACTTCTCTTTCGGAGCTCCGCACTGAGGGCAAGTCTCCGGAGGTTCATCGCCTTCGTGTATGTAACCGCAGACCGTGCAACGCCATTTTTTCATTTTTTCAACCTCGGGAGGAGGATTGATGTCGGCACCTATAATAACTTCGTTAACCGGGGTAAAACCGTAAATATAATATGTCCCAGATACGTATTACGTGTCGTGGACGCCCTGCTGATATTTGCAATTTTCATAGTACTTGCCCTGGTTGCATTGATAATCGGGGTGCTTAGGCGCGAATTCAGCAGAGGGAACAAGACGTTCAAGAGCATGGTATGGAACGGGAAGATGTCGTCCACGGGATGCTACTACAATCCGGAGGACGGGGAGCTGGAGCTTGCGCAGGAATTCGGCGGAGCAACCCTGAAAATGATAGAACTTACCGCCAAAGAGGCGATATCCAGGAAGAACGGAGGAGTATACCTGGTGTTCATCAGCGAAGGCCAGAAGCAGAGGCCGAGGAAGGCCATGATATCCAAAACCCCGATAACCATGGAATCGGCCAGGGCGATCATCGGGATCAGGCGCGGGAAGGGCAGCAAAGGGTCCCTCAACCTCTACACGTACAAGGAGGAGAACGCGATGGCGCTGGCCAGAGGAGGCCTGGATATCAGGCCGGTCCTCCACCGAGGGGGCATCATGCACAGTTTCAGCCACTACCACCGGTATTTCAAGGACGGGGAGGACGGGGACGAGAAATCTCCCCGCGCGTTCTTCGGAGAGCCACCGGAGTCCGTCGCGGAGACGGTTCAAAAAATCTGACCTCCGGCACGGCATATCGGAACACGGGCTCACCGAGGAGGTGTCCGGAGGGGACGAAGGCCGTCCGTCAGCGTCCCATTCGGAAGCCGATGAGGCATTTCTCTTCTTGAAGTAAGTTTATATATGCGTCTGAAAGTCGGCGCCTTTGTCTAAGGAGAATACAGGATAGAATGAAAAGTCGCAAGCTGAAGGTCCCCGGCGAGATATTCATGGCCATCGGCTTATTTTTTGTCGCATTCGCCATATCCCTCATGGTCAAGCTGGGATTCGGGATATCGACGATATCGTCCCTGGCCTATGCGCTACATCTCATAATGCCGTTCCTGTCTTTCGGCGAATGGAACCTTGCATTCCAGACCGTTCTATTTGTGATATTGATATCCATAACCCGTAAGTTCAAGAGGAAATATCTCGTCTCGTTCGCCATGGTCCTGCTTTTCGCCGCAATGCTGGACATCACGGACGCGATGATCGGGGGCGTTCCGGACGAGCTATATCTCAGGGTGCCTCTTTTCGGAGGGAGCTTCCTACTAATGTGCTTCGGAGTGTCCATGATGATCACGTCCAAGATGCCGCTCACGATTGTAGAGATGTTCTCCAACAGCCTGGCATCACACTATCATACGTCTTTCAGAAGGATCAAGACGATGTTCGACGTCACGTGCCTGACGATATCTGCGGCCGTCTCTCTATTTTTCCTCGGCGACCTTGCGGGGATCGGCATCGGGACTGTGGTAATGGCTATAATAACGGGAACATTCATTCAGGCATTCGGTACGCTCTTGAACGACCACTTCGAGATCGAGCCTTATTACGAAACTCTCCGTAATAGGGGCAAGTCCGCAACAGAGGGTGCCAAGGCGAAGGAGTAACTAGATGGCCTACAGAATATTGGTTACCACGGATACAGGCGATAAGAGCAAGGCGTCTGCGATATACGCCATAAAGCTCGCGAAAGCCGTCGGCGGGAGCGTCACGGCCCTATATGTGAACGATTCCACAAACTACGTGAACAACCTGGCATGCGGTACTCCCGGCATAAGGGGGGATAACGCCCTCGGCTGGATCGCCGACAAAGGCAACGAATTCGGAATCATCGTGAAGACGATGACGGTCGATGGGATCCCGGCGGACGAAATAATCAAAAATATGTCCGATTTCGACATCCTCGTAATGGGCACCGCCGGAAGAGAGGGCGTTTCGCACCTTTTGCTGGGAAGCGTGACGGAGAAAGTGATCAGATATTCCAAATGTCCGGTGATCGCAGTAAGGAACCTGGACCCGGACACACCATTCAGGATGGAAAAGATGCTCATAGCAACAGATGGGAGCGATTTCACCGCGCCTGCGGTCAGGGAGGCCCTCAGGATGGCCAAGGTGACGCCCGGGGTCACCAAGATTACGGCCCTCAGCGTTTTCGACAACAAGACGATGTCACGTGCATCCGGCAGCGTCGATACCGAGGTCGCCTGCGAGAGGGCCGTGCGCTATGTGCACGAGGAGGGCTCCAAACTCGGTCTGGAAGTCGAGAAGAGGATAGTCCCCGGAAGTCCCAGTCAGATCATCGGCGGCATGTCCGCATACTACGACATGGTGGTGATGGGCACCATGGGCCGTACGGGATGGAAACGCCTGAGCGTGGGCAGTGTCGCCGAAAAAACGGTAAGGGAGGCCAACTGCCCGGTGATGGTGGTCAGATACAGGAAACAGGAAGGCCTGCCGGAATCCTGGTAAAGCCTTACCAAGGCCCTCACGGTCGAGCAGGATATCTGTTTTTCACAATTGACGTAATTTTCTATACTGCCGGGTTAAGGATGTTTAGAAAGGAGCCAATCGAATCCGATTCCAGAGGATTTCAATCTAGTCGGCCACCCGCACTAAGGTCGTGGTATCCATCTTTCGTCTGGAGGATATCATTGGGAAGTTACGCTTATTTCTGAGAACATCGGGTCAGCCGTTATTCCAAAATTACTGATGGCAGAGGTGCTGAACTGCTCACCGTCATGTTCTGTTTGCGACCCCATGCAAGGAGTTGGATGCTTCGGCCCTCCAAGGCTTTGCCGTAACGGCATTCCACCCGCTGTGGGATCAGGGAAGCTCTGTGAAAAAACAGTCATCATACTCTTAAAAATGGATTATAAGGCGATGTATCCGAACGAATACAAACGAACGCGACTCGCATGAGGACCAACTGTGTATATTAAACATATACAGTTATATACAGTATCTACATTCATGATCGAGAGAATGGAGATCATCATCAGCAACTCCAGCGGTAAGGCCATATACGAGCAGATCGAGGGCCAGATCCGCGACCAGATCATGAGCGGGGTCCTGAAAGGAGGGGACCCGCTACCCAGCATGCGTTCTTTGGCCCAGGATCTCAAGATAAGCCTGATAACGACCAAGAGGGCGTACAACGAACTCGAGGCTGAGGGCTTCATCGTGACGGTCGCAGGAAAAGGATGCTTCGTTGCTACGCAGGATCCGGCACTGCTTC
This sequence comes from Methanomassiliicoccaceae archaeon UBA354, assembly GCA_002497195.1. GTDB lineage: Archaea > Thermoplasmatota > Thermoplasmata > Methanomassiliicoccales > Methanomethylophilaceae > VadinCA11. Next base: position 105,089 of record DAMX01000097.1, read on the forward strand.
ACGAGGCCAATCTGAGGATGGCGGAGGATTTCCTCCGTCGCGCCGTAGAGGTGGCTGAACGTGGCAGTATCACCAAGGAGGAGCTGAAGGAGATTCTCGACATCCTGTATGAGGTTGATTGAATGGAGAACGCCGTAGAGGTAAGAGGTCTCCGCAAGTCCTACGGGGACTACGAGATAAATGGTCTGGACCTGGACATACCCGCCGGCTATATCGTCGGATTGATAGGCGAGAACGGGGCAGGGAAGACCACATTGATAAAATGCATAACCGGAGCAAACCATTGCGATTCCGGGATAATAAGGGTCTTCGGATCGTCCGATAGGACGGTACTGGGAAAGATCGGGGTCGTGTTCGACGAATGCTGTTTACACAAGATGATGTCAGGGAAGCAGATAGGAAATCTCATGGCGGATCTGTATCCGGAATGGGATCAATCCCGTTATGAGTTCCTGATGGAAAAGTTCGGGATATCCCTGGACAAGAAGGTCCATGAACTCTCTCGTGGGATGAGCATGAAGATTCAGGTCGCGGTGGAATTGTCCCACGGTGCCGATCTGGTGATCCTCGACGAGGCCACCGCAGGAATGGACCCCGCTTCCAGGGACGAGTTCCTGGACATAGTGATGGAATACATGCAGGATGACAGGCACTCTATGCTGATGTCGTCGCACATAACGTCAGATCTGGAGAGGGTCGCCGATTACATAGTGTTCCTTCACAGGGGCAGGATAATTATGAGCGAACCCAAAGACGAGATATTGGACAGGTACGGGGTTGTCAAAGGTGGCGAGGCGCAGGTTCTGGCGATAGGTCGCGAGAATATTGTCAGTCTCAGAAGGGAAAGCTATTCGGTCTCGGCCCTCGTCAGAGATCGTCACGCCGTGAAAGAGGCGTTCCCGGAACTGACGGTCGACACAGCATCCCTGGATGATATCATGGTGCTAATTGTCAGGGGTGATGCCGCATGATGACCTTGGTCCGCAAGGATTTGATTCTCATCAAGTCCAGCATAGTGTCGCTCAGTATATTCGCAGCCGTGCTGTGCTTCCTGCTCAAGGTCCCTTTGATCACGTACATCTTGCCTGCCGTTTTGTTGGTATCTCTTGCCTCAGCATCCATTCGCTGGGACGAACAATGCAATTGGGACAGATATATCACGTCTATCGGTGTGGACAGGAACACAATCGTACGTTCCAAGTTCGTCACGGGCGCGATACTCGCACTGATCGGGACGGCCATCGGTCTGGTCATATCCATCTCGATGTCCTATGTCTATGATTTTGGAGATGTCGCGTCTATGGTGACGGCATGCCCTCTGGGTTTCATCATCGGTATCATCGTATCGAGCGTTTCGGTTGCGGTTTACTATGTAACAGGCAACAGCGTCAAGACACAATATATCTCAGTGGTGGCTAATATCGTGGTCATCAGCGCTCTGATCACTCTGTCTATGATTGCTGCAGAGGCCTTCGGAGATTTGACACTGGTCGTACTGGCTCTTGCGGCAGTCGCAGTAGTGATAGTTTACACATGCTACTTGGTTTCCTGTAGAAGATTCGCCGGAATCGATCTGTGATATGTGCGCACGTTTCGGGCAGTGCACAGCCGTACGGGCAATCTGTGCCGGGAACGGGCTAACAGACGCGGTCGGAGTAAGGGCACATCATGTGGACGCCTTCCTAGGGTCGGAGCGTCGTTTCGACGTGCACGGCGCAAACCGCAATACAGGGGGCCTGGTTACATTGGTCAAGAAGCGGGCAACCGGTACAACGGCCTGATTCTGTGAGCTCCAACATGGCCGCGCATGACGTGCCGGCTTGATGAGACAAGATGACACCAGTCCACATCCGGGCCCGGATCTTCGTCGGATTTTTCCTTTTTAGCATCGACTCGGCGACGTTTTCGCCGAAAATAAAGTATGAATAAATTGGTGCCGTTAATCGGTCGAGCCAGAGGGAAGTGGTCCCCACCCCCTGATTTGAACAGGGGACCTGCTGATATCGGCGGCTGCACCGGATAAATCCGGAAACTCTCTACAGTCAGCCGCTCTGGCCAGACTGAGCTAGGTGGGGACGTTTGGGGATTATATGCACATTACTTAAAACCATTTGGGTTCGGACGGCCGGTATTCAACCGAAATAGCTCAGGTCTTCGCAGGAGCTACGGCTGTTTTCGAGCTCTCTGACCTTCTGGTTCAACTCGTCTATCATGGCCGAATGCGTGTCGAGCTCCTTGGTATCCACTTCGACGCCGAGCTTCTTCACCAGGATGGCCATCACCGCTCCGGCGCTCTTGTGGTCTATGAAGTATCCGGGAGTCTCGCCCATGAGGCATATGGAATCGATGCCATAGATCTGACCGAGGGCCAGGAACATGGCGCTGGCGCCTACGATCCCTCCTTTGGGCTCTCCGGGTTCGAAAACGACGCCAAGGGCCTCATAGGCGGGTCTGACCTCTTTTCTGGACACAGCGCCGAGCACCCTCGGAGATTCGACGATCCCGCCGGTGCCGTAGCCTCCGAGCGTGACGATCTCGGAGGGGTCGTATCCGATCAGGACCTCCATGATGTCGCTGCATATCAGGAACTGGCCTTCAGGAGTGGACCCCTGATAGTTGCCGCTGATAAAGATGATGTCCCGGTCCCCGGCCTTCGCGGACCAGAGCTCGTTCCTGGCGAAGTCCGCGACGCTCTCCGAGTCCACGCTCACCTGGGGAGGGAAATCCGGAGAATACAGGCAGGCGAACCTCTCGGCGCCCAGGGCCGTGGCGAGATAATCTGCCGCGATCTTTCCCACGTTGCCGATGCCGGGAAGCCCTTCGATCACCATCGGTCTGTCCAGTTCAGGCTTGGAATCATACCTTATGATACTTTCCATTTTCTCCGTACTCCTCTTCTATGGCTTTGCGGCGGTATGCACCGTAACGGTCGTCCGGAGAATATTTAGGGGGAATGGGTGTGGACGTGCGACCCTTGCAGGCGGGGCACTCTTCTCTGAACGTGTACCTTCCGCATGCGCCGCAACGCTTTATCTTGCCGTCCATGTCCTTCACTTGCTTTCGCGTTTGAGGGTCGCGGAGCCGCCTGCAGCCACGAGGTGGTCCATAGCTGCCGCGGATACGTTTTTCATTATCTCCTCGGCCTCTTTGTAGTCTCCCGCTTTGACGAGTATCCTGTACTTTGGACAGCCGATGCAGCTGATCCCCACGTTGTTACCCTCTCCCGCCGCAAGTCCGGCTTCGAGAGCGTTCCTGATAAGCACCACTCCGTTAGGGGCGGCGGACGTCATAACCAGCGTGCCGTCTATCTCGACGGACGATACGGCCACGTTCTCTTTGGCGACCTCGATGAACGTCTCGACCCACTCCCCGGAAAAGTCCTCCAGGAATCCTTCGGGGTCGGCGACGACGGACTCGAACGCGCCATAAAGCGTTTCGTAAGTTTCCACAAGTTCGTCGACGAACATGTGGTAGGCCTCGTCCTCGGTTATCGACATGCGCTCGGCGATTATCTCGACGAGCTTCTCGGCCTTTTTATCATTCTTCCAAAACTGGATCTTTTCTCTTTTCTGGTGTTCGTTCACCGATTTGAGCGAAAGGTCTATCTGACCCTTCTTGGAGTCCACGCCCAGGACCTTGCAGACGATCTTTTGACCTTCTCTTATGTAGTCTCTGATGTATTTGACCCAGCCAGTGGCAACATCCCTAATGTGGACGAATCCTTCCTTGTCGTCGTATTCGTCAAGAGTTACGAAAGCACCGAAGTTCTTTACGTTCGTCACGGTGCAGACTACTAACTCGCCGTATTCGGGAAAGCCTTTGGCCCTCGACATCAGCCGACCACCTCGAGCACTTCGCCGTTGATCTTACCGACCCCTCCTTTGGGGACGATAAGGGTGGATCCGCAAACGAGGCACTTGACCTCGGTGGCGGCC
>DAMX01000097.1:109328-119857 GCA_002497195.1 Methanomassiliicoccaceae archaeon UBA354
TTCTTGCACGTGGTGCATCTGTAACGGATGTTCACTCTCTTGGTCGGTTTTTCTCTTCCTTCTGGTTTAGGCCTGGGGAAACCTCCGTAACCGGATGTTACTTCTCTGAATCTCCTCTGACCCCATTTGAGCTCACTGGCCTTTTTCTTCTTGACCCTCTCCACGTCGTGCATGGTGTGGGTCTTGCAGAAAGGACAGTAAGTCTTGATAGCCCTGGGCATTTTCATTATCAAGTCACCTCGTCTGTTGGGACGGAACGTGCTAATATCGAGGACATATAAATAAGCTCACCCTTCGGCCTATACTATTACGCGAGTATAACGTCAGGTAAAACAGCTTATCCAGAAATACAAGGGGGACCACTGCCTTCCTCGTATATCATAATATCGCAATATCAGTATAATAAAGACGAACTTTCCGTCCTTCCGCGGTCTATTGGATGTATGTCGCTGTCAGTTATATCCATCTAAATATAAAGCAGTGCAAACATTAATATATGCGCAAATCCCGATAAAAAGTATATGTCCGGAGAAGACGGAGGTCCCGCCGAGAGTCTGCTGGTGGCCCTCAACATGCGTCGCAACAGCGCCAAGGTCCTCATCTATATGGCCTGTCACGGCGAGGCTACGTCCGACGATCTGGAATCCGCGCTCGGGATCGGACAGCCCAGCGTCTCGGCGGCCATAAAGGACCTTGACGGGCTGGGATGGCTCGCGACAGAGCAGATGCGGTCCGACACCAAGGGGAGGCCCAGGCACAAGTACAGGCTGTCCAAAGCTTTCGACACGATCGCGGACGAGATCGAGAGGATGGCACGGAACAGGATATCGGAGATCGAGGAAGGGCTGAGGCACCTCAGGTTCGTCTGAGGGTATCCACTTCGTCCGGTCCTCTCGCTACGATCGCCACTGAGGCGGTGTTCAGGAAAAGCCCGTTCTCTATAACGCCGGGGATTATGTTCAGGCGGGACTCCAGGAAGAATGGGCGTTCGATGGGGCCGAAGTCGCAGTCGTAGATGTAGTTCCCCCCGTCGGTGATGAATATCTCGCCGTCCTTGGTCCTGAGGGTTGCCTTGCAGCCCTGTTTTTCAAGTGCGTATTTGGTGCGCTCGTACCCGAAGCGGAGCACCTCCACCGGAAGCGGGGAGGTCGTGCCCAGCACATCCACTAGCTTAGAGCTGTCGGCGATTATGACCTCGGTCTCAGTGGCCGCGGCGATGATCTTCTCCATCAGCAGGGCGCCCCCAAGCCCTTTGATGAGCTGGAGCCGGGGATCGATCTCGTCCGCACCGTCGATGGTGACGTCTATCGGGCCGGTGCCTTCGAAGGGAACCACGTTCAGTCCGAAGGACCTGCCGAGCTGTGCGCTCTTCTCGGAAGTGGACACGCAGCTCAGGGAGAGCTTTTCCTCGGTCACCCTCTCGCCTATCCTCTTTATGGCGAAGAACGCCGTGGAGCCCGTTCCGAGCCCCACCGTCATGCCGTCTTTGATGTACTCGTCGGCCGCCTTCTCGGCCGCGGCCTTCTTCATCACATCGCTTTCAGACAAGGTCATTTCTGATCATCTCTTCGATTTTATCCGCAACATAGCGGTTGACAGCATCCCCGAGCTCCGCAGACGCGTTCGTCGTGTCGCCCGCCAGCCCCTCAGGGAAGCACACCTCCGCATTGGCGAGGACCAGGAAACCGTGGTCCGAGTATAATCCTATCGGGCGTTCCTTACCGACAAGTTCCGGACAGACCGCCATGACGCGGGAGGTCTCCAGGAGGCCGGCGTGCCCGTCGCCTTTGATGCCGCGGACGCTGGGGTGTTCTTCGGCCACGTCGTAGTCTGTGAGGAATATCACTTTGCTTCCCGTCTCTTTAACGAAGCGCTTGCATGCCTCCGAACAAGCCGTCATATGGGCGCTCCCTGCATGTCCGGTCATGACGAGGAATTTTCTGACCCCCTTTTCGAAAAGAGACGTAAGCACATCATAGGTCACAGACCTCATCGTGTCGAAGGATATAGCCACTGTTCCGGGCATGTTCCTGGTGGATGAGTGGACCCCGAAGTTCATGGGCGGCAGGACCAGAAGGTTGTCGAACCTGCGGTCGAGCTCCTCGGCGACCCACATCGGCTGGACCGTGTCGCTGTTGAGGGGAAGGTGGGGCCCGTGGGCCTCCGTCGCGCCTATCACGAAGACTGCCACAGGGTTCTTTTTGACGGCTTCGGCGAACATGTCTCGCGTGATTTCTGCTACTTTCATGCCCGCGCATGGAGATATGTTAATTTAACCTGAGCGCCTAGCAGTCGCATGCGTCTAGCCTCCCTCTTCTCCGGCGGAAAGGATTCTGCGTTCTCCATGTACGCCATGCTCCAGTCCGGATACGAGGTGCCGTACCTGGTGAGCATCAGTCCTCTGAGCGGCATGTCTTGGATATTCCATGTTCCCAACATAGGGAACGTCCCGGCCATGGCGGAGGCGATGGACAGGCAGCATATCGCCGGCTCGACCGACGGAACGGAGGAAGGGGACATGGCAGGGCTCAGGGCAGCCCTCTCAGGCCTTGACATCGACGGGGTCGTGGTCGGCGCGGTATGGTCGGATTACCAGTGGGACAGGGTAAACCGCGTGTGCGGAGAGCTGGGCCTGACGGTGTTCTCGCCGATGTGGAGGAAGGACCAGAGCATGATGCTCCGTGAGATCGTCTCCTCCGGAATAAGGGCCGTGGTGATCGGCTATTACGCCGAAGGGTTCGGGCCCGAGTGGCTGGGCAGGGAGATTGACGAGGAGGCAATCCGCGACCTGGAGGCGCTGAACCGGAAACATGGTGTCAGCGTCATCGGCGAGGGGGGAGAATACGAGACACTCGTCACGGACTCGCCGATGCACGCGTATCCTCTGGAGATCGCAGAAACCAACGCGGCCGTCGGCCGAAGCTCCGGCACTCTCAACGTGATCAAGCTGGTGAAAGGCTCTCGGGAGCATATCCCCTGAGCCTCAGCGCGTTGGTGACCACTAGGAGAGAGGATGCGGACATGGCCGCCGCGGAGATCATAGGCATCATGGAGACTTCGCCGATCCCGAACAGAAAGAGGGCGCCTGCGGCGACCGGTATGGCCACCAGATTGTAGATGAAGGCCAGGAAGAGGTTCTGCTTGACGTTCTTCATGGTCGCCTTCCCCAGCTCCATCGAGGCCGGGATGGACCTTATGTCGTCGGTCATCATCACCACGTCCGCAGAATCCATCGCTATATCGGTCCCGTTGCGGACCGCAAGGCCAAGGTCCGACTGTGCCAGAGCAGGCGCGTCGTTGATGCCGTCGCCCGCGACAGCCACGTATCTTCCCTCGGTCTGAAGCTCCTTCACCACCTCCAGCTTGTCTCCCGGTGCGGCATCGGAGACGACCCTATCTATGCCGACTTCCCTGGCGACTGCATCGGCGGTGGCCTTGTTGTCTCCGGTGACCATGATGACCTCTGCTCCGTTGGCCTTTATGCGCGACACCGCGAACCCGGATTCTGGCCTGACGGGGTCGGATACCGCGATGATCCCCAGAGGCGCTCCGTCTTCCGAAACGTAGAAGAACGTCATCGCCCGGGAAGCGAACGATTCCGCATCGTCGCGGTATTCCGATATGTCGCAGCCGATCTCGGCCATAAGCTTTGGGCTCCCGATGACCACCTCCTTTCCTTCAACGGTCCCTCTGGCGCCTCCTCCGGTGACGGAGGAGAAGCCGCTGTGGCCGGGTATGGTTATGCCCTCCTTCCCGGCATAGGAGACCACGGCGGAAGCGATAGGATGCTCCGAACCGCTTTCAACGGAGGCGGCCATGGCGATCAGCCTGCCCCTGTCCTTCCTGGACACTGCTCCCGTCACCTCCGGTGAACCCATGGTGATCGTGCCGGTCTTGTCAAGGACTACGGTGTCGATGTCCGCGGCCCTCTCGAGGGCAGAGGCGTTCTTAAAAAGGATCCCCCTGTCCGCAGCCATGCCGGTCCCCACGGTTATGGCCATGGGGGTAGCCAGCCCCAGGGCGCAGGGACACGATATAACAAGCACGGAAATGAGCACCGTGAGCGAGAATCCCAGCGACTCACCTGATAAGATCCAGACCGCACAAGCGGCAACTGCGGTGATTATTACCACAGGAACGAATACGCCGGCGACGCGGTCGGCGATCCTGGCAACGGGCGCCTTCGTGCCCTGTGCCGTCTCTATCATGGAGATTATCTGATGGAGCACGGTGTCACTTCCGGTGCCGAAGGCCTCCATCAGGAAGCCTCCTGTTCCGTTTACCGTGCCGGCAAAGACGTCGTCCCCTTCGGTTTTGGGGGAAGGCATGCTTTCTCCGGTAAGCATAGATTCATTTACAGATGATGTACCAGATATGATTTTTCCGTCTGCAGGTATTCGGTCTCCCGGTTTAACCGAGAGTCTATCTCCCTTAACGACTTCCGAAATGGGCACCTCGATTTCCACCCCTTCCCTTATCACGGTCGCGGTGTCCGGCTGGAGCTTCATCAGGGCCCTTACGGCGGAGTCCGTCTTGATCTTGGAACGGGCCTCTAAATACTTTCCGACCGAAACGAGGGTGATTATCATCGCGGCCGACTCATAGGTGAGGCCGTCCGCAGGCTGGCCGATAAGAAGCATCGCCGTATTCCATAGTGCATAGAGGAAGGATGCCGAAGTACCGAGCGCAACAAGGGAGTCCATCGAAGGATTTCCCGCAAAAAGGGCGGGGAATCCGCGTATGTAGAACCTCCTTCCGGCGTATATCACCGGTACGCAGATCAACAGCTCTATCATAGCCAGCAGGGGCCGTTCATCGGAAAGCCAAGGAATCCCGGCGAACATGTCCGCCATGGCCAAAAGAAACAGCGGGACCGTGAACAGCACTGCGACCATAAGGTCGCGTTTCATTCGCCGTGATTCTTCCGCTTCGGCCCTGGCAATGGTTTCCGGGTCGCCTTCGATGGTGGAATATCCTGCTTTTTCTATAATCCTTATCAGCTCGCACTTGTCCGTTTTCGATGGGTCGAAACTGACGGCGGCTACGCTGTTCCCGAAGTTTACCGCCACATCATAAACCCCGTGAGCGGACTGCAACGATCTCTCGATCCTCCCTGCGCATGCGGAACAGGACATTCCGGCGATGCGAAGGGTCGTCCTCTCACGGTCCTCAACCGAAGAGACCGCGCCTCACCTCCGCTCTGTACCCCGCGTCCACCACGGCCCTGACGAGGTCTTTTTCTGCAACCTCCCCGTGAACGACAGTGGCCAATCCCTTTTTCAGGTCTATGGACACTTCGGACACTCCCCTTACGGCCCTGAGGGATTCCTCTGCCTTCTTGGAGCACATTTCACAGGTCATGCCCTGGATCTTAAGGATGGTCCTAGCCATGGTCGTGCATCGGATTCGAAGTATTTGAAATTCAGTTACGGTTCTCGATGGCCTTCACTATCTTCGAGATCTCGCGTTCCGGGTCCTTCCACATCCCCGGGGTCCACACTCTGTGGATGCTCCATCCGTTCGATTCCAGATATTTCTGCCTGTGGTAGTCCCTCTCTCTGGTGGACTGAGACATCTCGTAAAGGTGGCTATCGCACTCGATCCCCAGGATGTAGTTCCCGTTCTGCTTGACGGCCAGGTCCATCTGGTATCCGCCGATCCCCACATGGCGGTCGACGGTGTAGCCCTTGCGCACCAGGGAGTTGTAGACCCTGTCCGATATCCCGCTCTCCGATTCGATAATGGGGGCCTCCTTCCACCGGTCGTCGTTGAAAGAACGTAGGACGCTGTCGGCCATACGTTTGTCCCCGTCGCTTATAGCTCTCGCGTACTGCAAGTATTTCTTCAATATCTTCGGCCCGGCGTTCATGGTCTCTTCGACCTTCAGGTCCTCAGGTTCGATGGATGTGACGATGTGGATCTTCCTCTTGGCGCGGCTGATGGCCACGTTGAGGCGGTTCTCCCCGCCACGGTTGTTCAACCAGCCGAACCTCTGCATCATCTTGCCTTCGCTGTTGGGCGCGTAGGCCACGGAGAACATTATAACGTCGCGTTCGTCGCCCTGCACGGTCTCGATGTTCTTTATGAAGAGGCCGACGTCCTCCCCGTTGTCGAACCTTCTCATCTCGTCGTTTATTATACGTCCGAACGTGGGGTCCTTTACGCATTCGTCGTCCAGAACATCGTTTATAAGGTCCCTCTGGGCCGCGTTGAAGGTTATAACCCCGACGGTCTCGTTGTTGCGTCTGTTCATGAAGAACTCCCTCAGAAGATCAATTATCTTCCTCGCCTCGGCCATGTTCCTGGTGTCGTCCCAGATCCCGTTCACCCTGTGGACCTCGATGGGAGGTTTCGACGGTTCAGAGATGTTCGGCGAAACGTAAAGACGGCCTCCGTAGAAGGCGTAGTTGGAGAACGCTATGAGCTCCTCGTACCTCGAGCGGTAGTGGAAATTGAGAAGTATCGAATCGTACCTCGCCCTGGCCAGATCTAGGAGGCTCTCCTCTTCGAGGGCGGCGGCGTCTTCTTCCGCCGACTCGTCGTTGTCGATGCGGCCGAAACCCAGGCTGCTGGGCCTCAGCTGCTTGTGGTCCCCTGCGATAACGACCTTCTTGGCGCGGTATATGGCGGGTATCCCTCTTTCCACGTACATCTGCGAAGCCTCGTCGAAGATGACGAGGTCGAAAAGCCCGATCCTGAGGGGCAGCACCTCCGACACAGCATCGGGCGTCATGAGCCACACCCTGACCCCTCTGAATAGCTCGTAATTGTAGCGTTCAACGAACTTGTTGATGTTCCACTTGCGCTTGCTCTCGGCGATCCTGGCTATATCTCCGCGCCTCTTGGACTCTATCACGTTTCCCAGACATTCCTGGAATTTCTGTTCTGCCGATGATTTCGACATATCCATCTTTTCCCGTATCTTGGAGTCCATGTCGGAGACAATGCGGTCGAAGTCCTGGATATGCTGCATAAGGTCCTTGTTCTCGGCATCGAACCTCTGTAGGCGCTCGTTCAGAACGTATTTCAGTATCTGGTCGTTGCACTGTTGCGGCTGATACTTCATGGAAGCGGTGAGGTTCATCAGGGTATTCCCGTAAGTCCTCTCGTTGTCCGTCATGCGGTTGTATGAGGTACCGCGCTCCGAGAACATGTTGTAATCATCAAGTGCCACAAGGATTTTTTCGGGATCGTCCACAAGATTCTGCAGCATCTTCTCGTCGTAGGGCCCGAAACCGCGGGCGAGGATATTCTCGGCTTCTTGCTCGACCCTCTTCCTGCCCATGGAACGGGATATCGCGTTCTTGGACCTCCATGCTTTTACGCTGTCGATGAAGCCCGAAAGCATCACTTTGATCTCACCGATATCGTATTCGGAAAGGTCCGGCTTCATATCCTTGATCCAAGGGTTGCGCGCGACGCATTCGTGGTACTCTCTGAATCCGCGCAGGGTGGTGGGGTCGGAGAACATCTTGTGGAGCCTTTTGACTTCCGGATATGCCAGCGACAGGATTTTTGTGGGAACGCCGTCCCTCAGCTCCTTGTATTCCTCATATTGGTGCCTGTCCGCGAGGTCGAGCCAACGGTCCATGGAATAGAGCTTGTGAGGCGCTATTCCGAACGAGTCCGGTTCGTACATGCGGGAGGCTATGCCGCTCAGTATCTCCACGTCCCGGTCCACCGCGTCGGAGACCTCGTCGAGGTTGGCTCCGCGGCGCTGAGGGGAGGGCGTAAGAATGCGTCTTATCTGTGAATAGAACTCTTCTTTGTCCGCCGCATCATCCACCATCACGCAGTATTTCGACAGCGTGCCCAGTCTGGAATAGACGACGTCGAGGGCGGTCTTCTTCTCGGACACCATCAAAACGTTGCCTCCACGCATGATCTCGGAAACTATCAGGCCCGTGATAACCTGGGACTTACCGGTCCCCGGAGGTCCCTGGATGACGAGTTCCTTGTTTTTCTGTATGCCTGTAAGCACATTCTCCTGTGCGCTGTTCAGAGGGTTGACATAGAGCAGGTCTTTTTCCGACGCTTCAAGTCCTTTTTCTTTGATCTGAACCCCGGACAGGGGCGCCTTGCCCTCATCGTAGAAGTCGCCGGGCCCCAGGTCCGTGATGAGGTCGTCCAGGACCTCGTTGATGTCGCCGCTCTCAATGATGCGGTCGAAGTCCAGTTGGATGGAGCTAGAGTAGGAAGAGTATCGTCCCAGCACGAGGTTGGGAATCATTTTCAGGTCGCCGGGGAGGTATTTCGGAAACTCGCCGGACCTGTACTCCTTGAACAGGACAGGGGCGCCTTCGCAGGGCTCCATGGATATCCCCTGGCCGGAATAGAAGTCCAGGATCCTTCTGAAAAAGTCCTCTGCGTTGCAATCTTCAATGGCCAGGTTCGGCATGGGCCTGTTCTCGCCGGCGAATTTTATGTAAGCTAGCACCAGAGTGCCGTTGAATACGGGGTCTCGGTCCCTGTCCACCGTCAGCGTGACGTACCGGGAGTCCCTGTCTAGGCGTACGGGGAACAGTGCCAGAGGGGCCCTAATGTCAAAATCCTCTCCGGGCATCCTGCCCTGAACGAAGGGATAGGCGATGAAAAGGTCGTACTGCCCCGTATCCCTGCTGCTGCGGTTCACCTCTCTGATCATATCGTTGAGGGCCCTGTATATCTTAATCTGCCCCGGGTCCGCGGCCGAGTCGCAGAGTCTTACTGAACGTTTGTTACCGAACAAAACATCGGAGAATTCAGGTCCGATGATCCCTGTCAGATCCAAAGTGACGCTTTTGCCAAGCCTTCCCTGGTATAGCATCCTGTTGTTCTTGTTTATGTTGACCAATTTCTTTTCGAGCTCGCGAAGCGTTTCTGCAGTCCTCTTGCCCATGCCGGAGCTCCCTCCATTGCCGGAGCGGCATCTCTCGAGCAATTCCAGGAACGCACCGCCGTGTTCATCCACGAATCCGGGCCCCAGGCCATGTATCGATTCTATCTCTTCCGGGGTGGAAGGCATCCTGTACGCTATCTCCCGGAGTGCCTCGTCCGAACAGATCTCCGGAACGCGGCCGTCTTCCGTGGTCTCGTCCCGTCTTATCTTCTCTCTGAGGCTGCTCAATGCTAAAGCTAACTCGTTTGGTCCCATCGGACCCGAATCCGCGCGTGATAATTAAAACCTATAGTATGTTGCACTCTCGGTGAAAAATATGGAAGAAGGCAACCAGAGTTTGTCGGCGGGAATAAAAGGAAAGGTCTCCGAAAAGGTGACCGAGGACAAGACGGCCGTCCACGTCGGGAGCGGGACCCAGATGGTGTATGCGACCCCCGCACTCTCTGCGCTGATGGAGAAAACGGCATATATGTCGGTTATAGACCTCCTTGAATCCGGCACATGTTCGGTAGGAAGCAGGACGGTCCTGGACCACATCGCCCCCACGCCTCTGGGGTCCGCGGTGACATGCGAGACGGAGCTAGTGAAGGTAGACCGCCGTCATCTCACGTTCAGTTTCACTGTCAGAGACGGTGCCGGCGAAATAGCCAGAGGGACCCACGAAAGGGTAATAGTGGATATAGAGCGGTTCCTCGGTAAAGCTTCCGGGCGCCTCTGATTCAGAAAAGGGCGCCTATTATGACCGGGACGATAAGGCATCCCGTGAGTGGTATGCGTCCGGACCCTTCCGACTGTGGGACCAGTCCCAGAAGGGCAGCCGTGGCAAGAACGGCCAACCCGCAGGTCCCGGTCATAATAAGTGCCAGTGAAGATATCAGGATCAGGGCCCCCATGTTAGTCTTCCGAGGGTCGAGCCCCATCGTCAGCTTAGATATCCCGCGCCCTGCGGCGATGGTCATGGCGTATCCGAGGGCCGACGCCAGGCAAACCGCCACAAGAATGAGCATGAAACCTCCGGAGCAGAAGCCTTCCAGCCCCCCCTGCATAATCTCTTTGACAACTGCAGATGTGCCGGACCTTCCGCTACCAGTCACCGATAACGTGACCAGGGAGAACACCGATGTGACTGTGCCTATCGATGCCACCAGGGATATGAAGTTCTCCGGGCTGTCCTCGCGTGACACGCCGGCGGAAAGCGCCGCCCCCGCGGTCGCAGTTATTCCCGGGAACCATCCTGCGATGCAGCCGGTCAACACGCCCTTAAGGCCGGGCAGGGGACCTACTGGGCTCTTAGGACGGTCACGCTGTTCCGGGAAGCTCCCGGACCTCGCGGATGCGAGCAGCGGCGGCACCCCGAAAAGACCCGTAAGCAGTGGGAACAGCAGAGTCCCTTCTCCGAAGATCCCGGAGGAAGGCATCTCCGGGATCGCACATACAAGCCCCATTATTCCGGACGCGGCAAAAAGGACGGCGGCCAACAGTCTTCCCCGAAACCCTTTGGCAGAAAAAATAACCACCGCGGAGACGAATACCACGACGGCCAGGGTCAGGTCGTCCATGATCGCCGCCGCGCCTTTCAGCATGATATACTGGACCGGCACCGACAGAATCACCGCTGAAAAGGATCCGACCGCGCTTCCGACCGCGGCGG
>DAMX01000035.1:0-10072 GCA_002497195.1 Methanomassiliicoccaceae archaeon UBA354
ACCCGTCGTAGGCTAGTAGGTACGTTACACCTACTACTACCTGATAGGCCGCAGACCGATCCTTAAGCGCCGGAACTTTGAACCATGGGTCATTCCAGATCCCATGATCTATGGAGTATTATCCTCAATTTCCCGAGATTATCCTCCTCTTAAGGGCACGTTATCCACGTGTTACTGAGCAGTCCGCCGAGTCCATTACGACTCTCGACTCGCATGTCTTAATCGAATTCCTATAGCGGTGGCCGCCGGCAGGATCAACCGGAGTCAAATCCTATGACTTTATGTAATCGTCTTGGATGGATGAAATTTTGAAACTGGCAGTTTACCATGTTTCACCGCTGTCCTGTCAAACGGCTCACTCTTATCGAATGTTCCGTCTAACAGAACATTCGTAGCATCGAACGTCAGAGTTCAAGAGTGCACGCCCTAAGGCGGAGATCTTGACTCTCCATGAATGCGCAACTTTCGGAGCCAGTGTGGTTCCATACCGGCCCACCAAGCCGCGCATTTCCTCGTATTGCGGTTGAGTATATAACAGTTTTGATGCTGTTATTCCTCACCGCATATCGGGGATTTGAACAATACAGAACCCATATAAAAAACCGCGCAATGACAGCCCTCTGGGTGGCGCCGCTTCTTCCGTTATTTTGGGTTCAGAACAAGAAAATCGGGAAAAATCCTCTTTTCAGCCGTGATCGGGCGGATAATCCAAAACTTTAATATCCCTATCCCATACCCCAGAGCACTGTGGGGGTGGCCCAGCCTGGTAAGGCGATAGACTGCTAATCTATTGTCCCAAAAGGACCCGCGAGTTCGAATCTCGCCCCTCACGCCATTCTATCATCTATTCTGTACGTTACTCTGCTAAGACAAGCACCCACGCACTCACGCGCGCGAAATATAATATATTGACCTTACAGTTTGTGAATCAATGAGATTTCTTGTCATCACGGATTTTCACCAGAAGCTCTCGAAACTCGAACTGATAAACAGAAGGATCGACGAGTACGGGCCCGATTTCACACTTTTCCTGGGAGACGTCACGGACATGGGCACGGGAGAGGATGCCGCCCGGATCCTGTCCTCGATCAATTCAGAGATTTATGTAATACCGGGCAACTGCGACCCGAGGGACCTCCCACATAAGATATCGGACGTGGCCCACGACATGCACGGTAAAGGCGCCGATATCGGGGGGCAGTACTTCGCCGGGCTCGGAGGCTCCAACATCACGATATTCGGCACTCCTTTCGAATTGACGGAGGACGAGCTCTACAACGGCCTCAGGCCCGTTTCCAAGAAGGGAATGGTCCTCATGACGCATGTCCCCTCCTACGGGATGCTCGACACCATTCCTTCGGGGATCAACGTCGGCAGCAAATCGGTGAAAAGGATAGTGGACGAATTCAGGCCCGTCCTAGCATTGTCCGGACATGTCCATGAGGCGATAGGCGCGGTAGAAAATGAGGGGACCCTTTTCGTCAACCCCGGTCCGGCGAAGGAGGGCAGATGCGCCATAATCGATCTGGAAGGAGAGCGGGTTAGCTCCATGCTCCTAGGCCCCAAAGATTGAGGGGCCCGCAAAACTTTTTATAGGGCACCATGTTTAGAGGACTCGATTAGAATGGCACTTTGGCAGGGTAAATCCAAAAGAATGTCGACCGGAGGCAGGCGCGTACTGTGCGCCGGCAAGAGAAAATTCGAGATCGGCAGAGAGAAGCAGTTCACCAAGATCGGGCCCCAGAGGTCCAAGGCGTTCCGCGGAATGGGCGGCAACCTGAAAATGGGAGTGCTTACTGCAGAGTTTGCTAACGTCATTGACAAAAAGACCAACTCTGCAAAAAAGGTCAAGATCATCACGGTCAAATCCAACCCCACCGACCCCAACTTCGTTCAGCGTAACATCCTGAACAAAGGTGCGACCATATCCACCGAAGCCGGTGAGGCGGTCGTTACCTCCAGGCCCGGACAGGACGGGGTAGTGAACGCCGTTCTGATCTGAATAATCACTTTTCAAGGGCTGCCCTGCGGGGTAGCCCTTCCTGCCTTCTGCAATCAATTTTAATCGTATCATGCGATACGGTCCATATCATGGTCTACGACGAAGATAACGCCATAGTGATCTGGCCTGAATATTTTGATATCGATAGGACGCGCGCTGAAGGAAGAAGGCTCCCCAAGTCCCTTTGCGTCAGGAATCCGGACCTGGATCTGATAGCTAAGGGTGCGATGATACTGGATCTCGAATACCGTATAATGGACGGAAAATCGTATCCGGGCAACGCATCGTCGAAGAAGGGCTGCGTGCGTGTGGAGAAAGGAAAGTTAAGCAAAACGGCCATAATCCCGCGTATCGGCGAAGTGCTTGTAAAAAATCAGAAGTGATCCGGATGATGTCTCCGAAGGAATCCCGCATCATCGATATAAATTCCGAGGCCGCAGGCGTGGACACCATGACCTTGATGGGCAATGCCGGTTCCAAGCTCGCCGAGGTCCTGATGGGCAGGTTTCCAGGCAAGAGGTTTCTTTTCGTCTGCGGTGCCGGAAATAACGGAGGAGACGGGTTCGCCGCGGCTTCCCTGATGACGGGAGAGGACGTCACGGTCTGTACGATGGGGCCTGCCTCCTCGATCCGTTCCGACGAATCCGCATATTATTTCTCGAAACTGGTATGTCCCGTGATAGGTTTCGATGCCTTGTCTTTTGAAGGGTGTGATGTTCTGGTGGACTGCGTGCTCGGGACCGGTGCATCAGGGAATGTCCGCGGACCCTATGCTGACTTCATAGTCCTGGCACATTCGTTTGATGGCACGATCGTATCGGTAGATGTGCCTTCGGGCCTCGGATGCTGCGACAGCATAATACCTGACATCACTGTGACTTTCCATGATATAAAAACCGGCATGACCCCTGAAAACTCCGGAGAGATCATAGTCGCCGATATAGGCATCCCGCCCGTTGCGGTTAATAACGTCGGCCCGGGAGATATGCTCAGGTACCCAATACCTGCGCCGGACAGCCATAAGGGCCTCAACGGCCGCATTCTGCTGATCGGCGGAGGACCTTACTGCGGAGCTCCTGCCATGGCCGGGCTGGCCTCTCTTCGCGTGGGAGCGGACATCGTCAAGATCGCTGTTCCGGAGAACGCCGCCGGGACCGTCTCTTCTTTCTCACCTGTTTTCATGATCGACCAACTTAGCGGGAAATACCTAACGTGCGATCACACCTCCCACTTGCTCAGTGCCTCGAAAAACTATGACGCTGTACTCATAGGTCCGGGGCTGGGCTCCTGTGAGGAAACTATGGAGGCGGTTAGGTCCTTCGTGTCGGGATGCCCTGTGCCTTTGATCATCGATGCTGATGCGATAGGCGCGGTCGGACCCGGATATGTCGCAAAGGTTCCGACCGTTATCACCCCGCACAAGAAGGAGTTCATAAGACTTGGGGGTGCTGGCACGTTTGAAGATCGGGACGTTAGCGCCCTGGCTTCTTCAACGGGTTCCGTGATAGTCCTCAAAGGAAGGACCGATATTATTTCAGACGGAGAACGAACAAAAAATAATACCACTGGCACTGCTGCCATGACCGGAGCAGGCACCGGGGATGTCCTAGCCGGCATAATCGCCGGCCTAGTATCAAAGGGCATGACCTCCTTCGACGCCGCCTGCCTCGGCGCGTACATCTGCGGCAAGGCAGGGGAATACGGATTCTCGGAAAAATCCTACGGCCTCATCGCAACGGACATCATAGATTTCATTCCGACAGTTATCAAAAACGGACTTAAGGGTTGAAATGAACCTCCAGCCGATCAGCGGAACTCCCGCACTGAAATTCGACCGTACGCTGGTTATCGGGGACCTCCACATAGGACTGGAATCACATCTGCTCTCTAAGGGCTTCCGCATCATCACTAGAACCTGGGACATGTTCGATTCCATATCGGCGGCATCTGGAGATTGCGACAGGCTCATCGTCCTCGGAGACATCAAGGACTCGGTTCCCGGTACATCGAAGCAGGAATACCGGGAGATACCTGCCTTCTTCGACAGGCTTTTGGAGTATTTCGATGATGTGGACGTCGTTAGAGGAAATCACGACACGAACATAGAGGAGTTCCTTCCTGGCGGGGTGAGGATACGTCCTGCCTCCGGCCTCAAGGTAGGCGATGTCGGTTTCGTGCACGGGCATACGTGGCCGTCCTCGGATGTAATGGGATGCGAAACGCTGGTACTGGCACATGACCATCCTGCAGTGATGTTCAGGGACGGGGTGGGAAAGATCACCACTGAACCATGCTGGCTCCGCGGCAGGTTCGCATCGACCGGGAACGAGAGGTTCGGCCGCCTCCCGTCGGAGTTCATAGTCGTACCGGCCTTCAACCGCATGCTGGGAGGCTCTCCTGTCAACGTGAGGGGCGAACCCCTTTTAGGGCCAATACTCAACAGCGACATAATAGATCTTGACAGCGCCAGGATCTATCTTCTTGACGGAATGGACCTGGGCAGGCGCAGGGACCTGCTTCTCGAGGGACGCGACCGCTCCCGCTGGAAGAAAAGATAAAAAAGTAAAGGGGTTGAAGCGGGGGGATCCCTCCCCCTGTTTTTCGCTCAGTTCCGGGAGACCTTCTCGAGGAGAGAGCCGTCCGCGCACCTGATCTCTGCCGTCATAGGCATCTGACCGGGCAGGCTGTGGGTAGCGCAGGAGTTGCAGGGGTCGTACGCCCTGAACGCCATCTCCACCATGTTCAGCAGACCGGGGGAAACCTCGAAGTTGTGGATCAGTCCCTTGGCCACCTTGGCAACGTCGCAGTTGATCGGCCCGTTGTTGTTGGTAGTTCCGACTATCATGTTGCATGCGGTAACGATCCCGTTCTCGTCGCAGGTGTAGTCGTGGGTGAGGGTTCCTCTCGGAGCCTCGACAATACCGACTCCGCGCCCTCCGGGCATGACGTCGTGCTGCTTGACATTCTGGTCGAGGAACTTGTCGCTCTGAATGTCGGCCAGGCACTTTTCCGCGGCGTAGATCATCTCGATGATCCTTGCCCAGTGGGTGGCCAGCGTGTGCTGGATCGGCCCTTCGACACCGAGGTCCTTGAAGAACCCGTGGTAGTACTCGAACTCGGCCTGCGCCAAAGGCGTGGATATGCTCTCGGCGGCGTTCAGCCTGGACAGGGGGGAGGCACGGTAGAATCCGCTCTCCGGCCCTACGGTCATTCCCTTGTATCCGACGTTCTTGAGGTACGGGAACTTCTCGTAGCTCCACTCCTCCGAAGCCTCGGAGACGTGGTCCAGATAGTCATAGGGCTCGTACTTCACGAACTCCTTGCCCTTCTGGTCGACGACCCTGACGGGTCCGTCGTGGAACTCGAGCTGGTTCTTGTCGTTGACCATACCCATGTGGTAGGTCTCGTTGTAGTAGAGGTCTGTGTTGGCGATGATGTCGACGTAGTCCTTGTTTCCGAGGACGACGTCCTTCAGGACCTTCATGGACGTCTGCGAGAAGTCCACCATGTCCTTTGCCATAGCCTCCATCTCCTTCTGCTCCTCCCTGCTGATGGGCTTGGTGACTCCGCCCGGGACCCCCATAACGGGGTGGGTGGCCTTTCCGCCTATCATGGCCTGGATCTTCTGCGCCTTGGCACGGGTTGCGAGGACCGCTCCGCCGAGCTCGAGACCCACGGCGGCCACGACTCCGAGGACGTTCCTCTGAGCGACGGGCGCTCCGGGTCCGCATACGAAGTCGGCCGACGCGAGCGCATAGAAGTGCGCAATGTGGCTGTGCACGAAGTGGGCGTGGTAGAACGCATCCCTTATGGTGAACGCCGCCTCGGTGGGCTTGGTGTTGTAGCACCCGTCAGTGGCCTTGGTGGCCGCCATGTGGTGGGCGCCGGGGCACACACCGCAGAGCCTTGCGGTGATCTGGTTCATCTCGGTGACCCTCCTTCCGATGCAGAATCTCTCGAAGCCTCTCAGCTCCGGGATCTGCCAGTAGGCGTTCTTCACGTTACCGTCGTCGTCGAGGAAAATCTCGATCTTCCCGTGTCCCTCCAGACGGGTGATGGGGTCGACTACAATCCTCTTCTTGTCTGTCTTGTGCTTCTCATCCCAAATAATAGGTCCGGCCATTTACTGACCTCCTTCCTTGACTGATCTCTTAATCAGAGATTTGGACATCGAGAACGCATAGAAGTACCCGAGCGGGTCCTTTATCTGGCTCATGATGTCGTCGACCTTGTCCTCGCCCATGATGGGGTCCTCGTCTATGACGGGGAACAGAGAAGCGATCGCCGTGAAGGCGCTCGATCCCAGCTCCTGGACCTCGGGGGAGGGGCCGTAGCATCCGCGGCAAGGCTGTCCGACCCTGGTGCACCTTGCTCCGCAACCGCCCATTGTGGCCGCTCCGAGGCATATGATGCCCTGGTCGACCAGGCACTTGTCGTTGTTGGTGTCCACCTGGTAAGGTTCCTTGACCTCGGTTATTCTCTTGTACTCCTTCTTCCTGGGGCACTCCTCGCAGAGCGTCTTGGAAGTGACTCCGACCATTGTTCCCTTCGGAGGGAGCGCGACCCCGTTGTAGGCGAAGTCGGCCACCGCTTTGAGCAGGTGGGAGATGGACTCCTGCATAGGCGGGCATCCCGGTATGTAGTAGTCCACGTCGATGACCTGGTCGAGAGCATATACGTTGTCGTACAGCAACGGGAGCGTTAGCTCTCCCTCGGGGACGGCCGTGGACGTCTGAGGGATCCTCGGCTTGGCGCTGTTGTACTTGCTCTGGTAGGCCGCCGAGCTGGGAACCTCTGTGTAGACGTAGTCCAGTATCTCGTCCTTTCCGCCGGGCACGAGGTTGGCGAGGGCGGGAGTTCCGCCGAAGCATGCGCACGTTCCGTAGGAGACGACGATCAGGGACTTCTGTCTGAGGAGTCTGACCATGTGCTCGTTCTCGCTGTTCCTGACCGCACCGTTGATCATGCACACGGTTATCGAACCGTCTTCCATGGCGGCGATGTCCTTCTCCTTACCGTCCATCGCGATGGGCCACATCACGATGTTGGCCATGTCGCCGATGGTCAGGATCCTCTCGTTGGTGTCGAGCAGGGACACATCGCATCCGCCGCATGCGGCCGCCCAGTAGATGGCGAGGTTGAACTTGCCGTTAGGCGGCGCTCCGGGGAGGAGCGGTCCGAGGTCTGCGGCTGCGAGCCCGATGGGCTCTTTGTCCGCCGAGCACTCAGCTGCTTCGCACACGGGCGCCTTTGCGGGCGCGGCGGTCTTCGCGGGAGCTGCGGCCGCCTGAGCGGCCTTCTGCTCTTCCTTCTTCTTCTTTCTGTCTGCCCACCATCCCATTTACTCAGCCTCCTTTACTGCATCCTTGCGGTCTACGACCTTCACCAGGGGGGTGGGGCCGAGCTCCTTTATTGTGTTCACGAAGTTCGTGATCGTTGTCTGGAACTTCGCGGCCTCGGATGCGGACACCCATTCGAGGTTGAGCCTCTTAGGGTCGAATCCGTACTGTTCGAGGACCATTCTGAGAAGGGATATCCTTCTCCTCGCCCTGTAGTTGCCTCCTATGTAGTGGCAGTCTGCAGGGTGGCATCCCAGTATGATGACCCCGTCCGCACCTTTGGAGAACGCCCTGAGGACGAACTCGGGGTCGATCCTCGCTGAGCACATCGTCCTGATGATGCGGAAGTTGGTCGGCATCTGGAGCCTGGCTACGCCTGCTCCGTCGGCACCCGCGTACGAGCACCAGTTGCAGCAGAAAGCTACGATCTTAGGTTCGAAATCTGCCATTGTAATCACTCTCCTCCTGCAGGGTTAAGGAATGCGTCTATCTCGGCGCATATCTGCTTGCTCTTGAACCCGGCCTGTTCCATTGCTCCGGACGGACAGGAGGCCACGCAGCTTCCGCATCCCTTGCACAGGGCGGCGTTGACCTGGCTCTTCAGCTTTCCGTTTCCGCAGTCGACGATGCTTATCGCGTTGTAGTCGCAGCATCCTTCGCAAACACCGCATCCGTCGCACCTGTTCGGGTTGGGGGACGCGACTATGCCTTCGGACACGCGCTTGTCCTTCGAGATGATGGTTATCATCCTGGAAGCGGCTCCGGAAGCCTGGGCCATGCACTCGTCCATGAATTTGGGCCAGTGGGCGGTACCTGCGACGAAGACGCCTTCGGTGGCGAAGTCGACCGGTCTCAGCTTCTGGTGGGCCTCGAAGTAGAAGCCGTCCTTGCTGATGGGGACCTTGACCATCTTGGCGATTTCTTCCTTCTCCTCGCGGTTGGGCGTCATGCCCGCTGCGAGAACGACGGTGTCGACGGGTATCTCGATCTCTGCTCCGAGGGTGGCGTCGAACGCTTTCACGCACTTTCCGTCATAGGACGGCAGGTCGTTCTCGACGGGGTACCTGACGAACCTTATTCCGAGCTGGGAGGCCATGTAGTACAGCTCCTCGCGGAATCCGTACGTCCTGACATCCTTATGGAAGTAGGTGACGTCGGCCATCGGGTTGGCCATCTTGATCTTTATCGCGTTGCGCAGAGCGCCCGAGCAACATACGCGGGAGCAGTACGCCACGTCATTGGACCTGGATCCGACGCAGCTTATGAACGCGATCTTCTGGCCCTTAAAGGAACCGTCGGCGATCTTCTTCTCCGCCTCGAGGGTGGTCATTACCTTCTCGTCCTTTCCATAGTTGAACTCGGTGGGCGAGTATGGGTACGAACCGACCGCAAGCAGCACCGCTCCGGCCTCGATCTCGGAACCGTCGGACAGTTTCACCATGAAGTTTCCGACGTATCCGGGAATGTCCTTTACAGAGACTCCGGTGTGCACCTTAATCAGGTCGCAGCTGTTGACCTTGGCTATCATTTCTTTGAGGAAATCGGCCACTTCGACCCCTTCTTCCTTGTGGCGGAAGTTGCGTGCGAATCCTCCGAGCTCCTTCTCCCTCTCGACGAGGTGGGTCTCGAAGCCCTGGCCTGCAAGGTCGAGGGCTGCGGTCATACCTGTTATGCCTCCGCCTATGACTGCGGCGACCTGCTTGACAGGGACGTCGGAGCCTACGAGGGGCTCGAGGAGAACGGTCTTGGCGACGGCCATCTTGACGAGGTCCTTGGACTTCTGGGTGGCCGCTTCGGGGTTCTGCATGTGAATCCAGGAGCACTGGTCACGGATGTTTGCCATGTTGCAGAGGTACTTGTTGAGCCCTCCGTCCTGGCATGCCTCCCTGAAGAGGGGCTCGTGGGTCCTGGGCGTGCACGAGGCGACGACGACCCTGTTGAGGTCCTTCGACTGTATAGCCTCGGATATCGCCTTCAGGGCGTCCTGTGCACATGCGTAAGTGACATCTGTAGAGTAGACTACTCCGGGCAGGTCCGCGGCGAATTCCGCAACCGCCTTGACGTCCACTGTTCCTGCGATGTTGGATCCGCAGTGGCAGATCCATACGCCCACGCGGGGCTCTTTTCCTGCGACGTCCTTCTCCTTGGGGTACTCCTTGGGGGCGCAGGGCGTGAAATCCTTGCCCACGATGTACTTCCCTGCCTTGGCGGACGCGCCGCTGGCCTCGGCGACCGAGGTGGGGATGTCCTTGGGGGCCGCGAAGGCTCCGGTGACAAATATTCCCTTCTTGGTGGTCTCGAGGGGGCTGTAGACGCTGGTCTTGCAGAATCCGTATTCGTTGAGCTCGATTCCGAGCATGTCTGCGAATTCTTTGGCTCCTTCCGGCGGTACGAGTCCGACGGACAGGACGGCCATGTCGTATACTTCGGTCCTTCCGTTGTTGTCCGAGTCGGTGAAGTTTACCAGGACCTGCTTGGTGACCGGGTCCTCCTCGAGGTTGGACACGCGGGCCCCCCTGATCATTCCGATCTTATACTGGTCTTCGGCCCTGTGGATGTAGTCTTCGAATTCTTTTCCGTAGGACCTTATGTCCATGAAGTAGATGTCTTCCTCTACGTCGGCTATGTGCTCCTTGGTGAGCATCGCCTCCTTGGTAGCGTACATGCAGCACACCGAGGAGCAGTATTTCTTCCATCCGTCCTTCTGGGACCTGGATCCGCAGCACTGGAT
>DAMX01000035.1:10258-22126 GCA_002497195.1 Methanomassiliicoccaceae archaeon UBA354
GGACCTGGATCCGCAGCACTGGATGAATGCTATCCTCTTGGGAGATTCGCCGCTGGAGGGCATGACGATGTGTCCGCTGCTGCAGCCGGAAGCACACATGTACCTCTCGAACTCCATAGCGGTTATGACATTGGCTATCCTGCCGTATCCGTATTCCGTCGCGATGGCCGCGTTCCAGATCTGGAATCCGTTGGCGGCGATTATGGACCCGACGTCGAGGACGACCTCTTCGTCCTTGTCGTCATAGTGGATGGCGCCCTTCTGGCACGCCTTCTGGCAGAGGCCGCACTTTCCCTTCTGTATCATCCTGCAGTGCTCTCCATCGATGATGGCGACCCTGGGGACGGCCTGGGCGTGAGGTATGTATATCGCTTTCCTCTTGGTGAGCCCGAACTCGAAATCGTCGGGAAGGTCCTTCACGGGACACTTGGCGATACAGTCTCCGCAGCTTGTGCACTCGTCGGGGTTGACGTATCTTGCTTTCTTCTTGACTGTTACTTTGAAGTCGCCCGCTTCACCGTCAATCTTCATTACCTCGTGGTAAGTGAGCATCGAGATGTTCGGGTGGCCCGCACAGTCCGCCATTTTCGGGGACAGGATGCAAGCGGAACAGTCGTTCGTCGGGAAAGTCTTGTCGAGACGGGACATCTTTCCGCCGATGGTGGGTTCCTTCTCCACCAAATAGACGTGAATGCCTCTGTCTGCAAGATCCAACGAAGCCTGTATACCTGCGATCCCTCCTCCTATAACTAATGCTGATTTGGTCAAATCTTTGCCTCCGTTGTTCTAAGAAGTTTTGGAACGTACCGGAGTATAGGATTTCTTATTATTAACTCTTCTACGCAATCCATTTAAATACATAATCTGTTTGACATCGAACGCCCGATTTTTCAAATTTTCATTTCCGTAAAGAAACGTAGTAAATGGATTTTTCAACATAGCCAGACATTTAAAATATTGTTTGATTTTTATATTATCCTATAAGATAACTCTACTTAAATAATTGTATGTATGTTAATACTAATTCTGATTTTGTGTGCATCATGTGGCATTGCGGAAACGTCTTTCCCATACATTATAAATACAAAATGTTTATCTACTAGATTATGGACCTCGCCGACGCAGTATCTTTGCTGGGTATCTTTTCTGCATTGGCGGTTTTTGTATCCATCGCGCTGCTGTCCAGACTGATCTCGCTAAGAAAAAACATTGCTTCCACACGGCCGGCCGGCGGAATTGCTACCTATTTTCTGGATGACTCCGTATCGGAAAAGCTGTGCTCGATATGCCTTGGCAAGATCGGACTGTCCCCTGTTTCGGCCTGCGGATGCGGCAGGATATTCCACGACGGTTGCGCCTCCACCTTGGACAGATGTCCCTACTGCGCCAGACCGTACGGGGGAATGGTCGTGAACGAACCGGAACGCCCCAGATGCCCCGTTTGCGGACGGTTTCTCGGAGGTAGCATATGCTCGTGCGGAGCCGTCTTCCCGAAAAGAGACGGCACCATGGAATGCTCTTGCGGCAACATCGTCGACTGCTCGCGACCGCTATGCGGAAAATGCGGTTCGCTGTACGAAAAAACGAAGGCCCGCCCCGACCGCGGGGGCAAGAATAAAACGTAAGCGGACCATTGGCATGGGATGACCGTCAAGAGCAAGCGCGGAAGGCGCAGATATATCGTGTTCGAGGTCGGGACCGAAGTCGACAAGACCTTGCTGACGCGTGCGACCTTCCGACCGGGCCATCATATCAAGGTCATATCGTGCGACGGGGGGTTTGCCGTGGTCAGATGTTCTCCGGCCGACACCTGCTGGGTCTCCGAAGCCGTGGCGTCCTCCTTCCCGGGCTCGGAACCTCTCAGGACTTCCGGGACACTGAAGTCCCTCAGGGACCGCTACAGCTCTCTGAAGAAGGAGAGGAGGCCCCCTCGGAACGCCGATAAGGGCTTGCACTGAAATAATATATACTGAATCCCCTGTCTACCCGCGAGCACTAAGGAGAAGCATCATGCAACCAGGACAAATGGCTTATGACAGGGGGATAACGGTTTTCTCCCCCGACGGAAGGCTCTTTCAGGTCGAATATGCCCGAGAAGCAGTGAAGAAGGGCACGACGACCATCGGGCTGAAGTACAAGGGCGGAGTGGCCCTCATCGTGGACAAGAAAGTGTCCAGCAAGCTTGTGGAGCCGGCCTCCATCGAGAAGATCTATGACGTGGACGAGCACATCGGTTGCGCGACGTCAGGCCTCGTGG
Organism: Methanomassiliicoccaceae archaeon UBA354; assembly: GCA_002497195.1. Classification (GTDB taxonomy): domain Archaea; phylum Thermoplasmatota; class Thermoplasmata; order Methanomassiliicoccales; family Methanomethylophilaceae; genus VadinCA11. The sequence goes on from DAMX01000035.1 coordinate 12,516, forward strand.
CAGACGCGAGGATCCTCGTGGACGAGGCGAGGAAGAACGCCCAGGTCCACAAGATAACCTACGGCGAGAACATCTCCGTGGAGATGCTGGTGAAGAAGATCTGCGACTACAAGCAGAACTACACTCAATACGGTGGCGCCCGTCCCTTCGGGACCGCCATCCTGATGGCGGGCATAGACGACATGGGCATCAGCCTCTTCGAGACCGACCCCTCCGGCGCGCTGGTATCTTACAAGGCCACGTGCATAGGGTCCGGGCGCCCTGCCGTCATGGACGTGTTCGAGAAGGAGTACCAGGACGGCATGGAGTGCGTGGACGCGCTCAAGCTCGGCCTCAAGGCCCTCGGCAGCGCCCTGGAAGAGAAACCCGTCGCGGCGAGTGTGGAGATCGGAGTCGTGGAGACCGGTAAGAAATTCCGCAGGCTCTCCGAAGAAGAGATCTCCGACCTGCTCAAAGAGTGAAAGGGAAATGGTCGACCTCGAGAACGCCATAGTAGCCAGGCTGGAAAGCCACGGCGAAACATTCGAGATACTTCTGGACCCTGCGGCGATGGACCTCATCAAGCAGGGGAAACAGGTGGACCTCTCGGAATATCTGGCGGTCGAGGATGTCTTTAAGAATGCCGGGAAGGGCACCCGCCCACCCGAAGACAAGCTGAAGGAAGCTTTCGGCACCACCGACTCCGTCGCCGTGGCCAAAACCATCATCCAGAAGGGAGATGTGCAGATAACCACGGAACAGAGGAGGGACATGCTGGAGGCGAAACGCAGGCGGATAATAACCCATATCGCCGCCAACGCGATAAACCCTCAGACCAAACTGCCGCACCCCGCGCAGAGGATCGAGATCGCCCTGGAAGAGGCCAGGTTCCGTCCCGACCTGTTCAAACCCATGGACAGGGAGGTCGACGAGGCGATGAAGCTCCTCAGGCCACTTCTTCCGATAAGGTTCGAGAAGAGCAGGGTGGCCGTAAAGGTCAGCGGACCCGATTACGCCAGGTGCTACGAGGACATCGTGCACTACGGCATCGTAGAACGCGAGGAATGGGGAAGCGACGGTTCGTGGATGGGCCTTATGGAGGTCCCCGCGGGACTTACCTTGGAGCTGTCCGAGAAGCTGAAGCACAAGACCAAGGGAACGGCATCCGTAAAGGTGCTCAATTGATTTCAAGATGTGATAGAATGGACAATAACAACACGAAGAACGCCCGCGAGGTCGTCGTCCCAGGAGATAAATTGGACGGCGGGAACCTGAAAGCGGGAGAGAACACATACATGCTGGACGGCACGGTCCGCGCCGGCATACTGGGCGTAAAGATGGTACGCCAGAACACTGTCAGCGTAATTCCGCTGGGCGGACGCTACATGCCCGCCACGGGCGATACCGTCATAGGGATGGTCAACGACATCGGGTCTTCCAACTGGATGGTCGATATCGGCGCCCCCTATCCCGCTCCGCTCCACGTCAGCGAAGTACCTTGGAAGGTCGCCTTCGGCGACACCTCCAAATACCTCAACGTCGGGGACGTCGTGATGCTGAAGATCCTGATGGTTGACGAGAGCAACAAGATATCCGTTACAATGAAGGACTCCGGGCTCAGAAAACTTGAAGGCGGGAGGCTCGTGAAGATCTCCCACACCAAGGTCTCGAGGGTCATAGGCAAGAGCGGGTCGATGATCCAGATGATCAAGAACATCACCGACTGCCGCATATTCATCGGACAGAACGGACAGATATGGATCGACGGCGACGGCCTGAACGCCGACGTCGCGACCAAGGCAATAAAAATGATAGACGAGGAGACCGTAAGGTCCAACCTGACCGAAAGGGTCAAGAAATTTTTGGAAAAAGAGATCCCTCAGGGAGAGGAAGACAAAGAGAACGAAGAGGGAGATGAGTGATCATGAGCGGACACAGTGACATTGTATTGGTTGACGAGAAAGGAATAAGGATCGACGGCAGGACCGCTGAGGAGCACAGGGCCGTGAAGATCGAGGCAGGCGTCCTCAAGAACGCCGACGGATCGGCCTACGTCGAGATAGGAAAGAACAAGGTCCTCGCAGCAGTGTACGGGCCCAGGGAATGCCACCCCAGGCACCTGCAGAACCCCACCAAGGCCATCGTTCAGTGCAAATACAACATGGAGGCCTACTCGGTAGGCGACAGGAAGAGGCCCGGGACCGACAGGAGGTCCATCGAGATCTCGAAGATAACGGCGGAGGCTTTGGAGAACGTCATACTCACCGGCCTGTACCCCCGCGCGTCCATCGACGTGTACATAGAGATCCTTCAGGCCAACGCAGGAACCAGATGCGCCGGGCTGACTGCCGCATCGGTCGCCCTCGCAGACGCGGGAATACCCATGAGGGACATAATTCCCGCAATGGCCGCAGGAAAGGCCGACGGACATGTGCTTCTGGACCTCAACAAGGAAGAGGACAACTACGGCCAGGCGGACGTCCCCTTGGCCATCGTGCCGAGCACCGAGGAGATCGTACTCCTTCAGATGGACGGCAACATGACCCGCGAAGAGTTCGACCACGCGATCGAGATGGCGGTCGGCGGGTGCAAAGAGCTTTACGCCCTCCAGAAGGACGCCCTCCAGAGGCGTTACACCGTCGACGGAGAGGAGGATGATTCCGATGAGCAGTGAGATAATTTCAGAGATCAGGCGCGACTACATCGTCAACCTGCTGAAGGAAGGCAAGAGGACCGACGGCCGCGGAGTTGCGGACTTCAGGGACATAAAGTTCGAGGTGGGCCTCATTGAGAGCGCGGACGGTTCCGCCAAGGTGAGCCTGGGCGAGACCACCGTGATCGCGGGAGTTAAGATCCTCCCCGGCACGCCGTTCCCCGACACCCCCAACAGCGGAGTCCTGACCACCGGCGCCGAGCTCATCCCCATGGCCCATGCCTCTTTCGAGTCGGGGCCCCCCGGAGAGGACGCCATAGAACTGGCACGTGTCGTCGACCGCGGAATACGCGAATCCGGCATGATAGACGTCCAGAAACTCTGCATCACCCCCGGACAGGAGGTCTGGATGTGCTACATCGACATCTACGTGATCGATTACTGCGGAAACCTGTTCGACGCCTGCAACCTCGCGGCCGTCCTGGCGATCAAGAACGCCATCGTTCCAGCGGAACAGTACGGCAAGGGCGAGAACTATCCCATGCCGGTCACCTGTACTCCGATCTCGGTCACAGCGGCCAAGATAGGAAAAGACTTAATATTAGACCCAAATTTCGACGAAGAGCACATTGCCAATGCACGTCTGACGATTGCGACGGACGATGACGGCAACTTCAGAGCCATGCAGAAGGGCGGTCAGGGTTCGATCACCCTCGACGAGCTCAGCTCCTGTCTCGACATGGCCGTGGAAACAGGAATCAAAATCAGAAAAATAATCGGGTGATATGAATGTCTAAAAGAACCAACAAGGCCGGTAGCTCCGGAAGGTTCGGCGCCAGGTACGGTGTCATCGTACGCAACAGGGTCAAGTCCATCGAGGCCCAGCAGAAGATGAGACACGAGTGCCCAGTGTGCCACCACACGTCTGTTAAAAGAGTAAGTTCCGGGATCTGGGAGTGCAGCCGCTGCAACACGAAGTTTGCGGCGCAGGCCTACACCCCCAACACCAAGAAAGAGATCTCCAGAGTATCGGAGCAGTGAGGCGTCCGCATGTACAGGTGCGCTAAATGCAACGAGCCCATAAGGAACGTCAACGCCCTGGGCCTCCAGTGCGAGAAGTGCGGCTCGAAGATCTTCTTCAAGGACAGACCGAACATCAAGAAGGTCCTTAAGTCAGACTGATGATATGCTGACCGCGGTCCTCGTCATCGGTTCCGGAGATGCCGACAGCATTGTCGCATCCGTCGGTCCCGAGACGGGAGACCTCCCGCGCACCCGGGTGACCGTGCGCTCGGAAGGAGATTCCGCTGTGGTGGAGATCGCCGCCGCGGACTCTTCCGCAATGAGGGCCGCGCTAAACTCATATCTAGAATGCATAGCGATCACGGAAGATATAGAGAATATCATAAGGTGAAACAATGAACGGAATCAGCCCCCAGCTCCAGAACCAGATAACACAGTTCCAGCAGGTGCAGCAGCAGCTGCAGAACGTCAGCACCCAGAAAGTACAGATGGAGGCCCAGCTCAGAGAGCTCCAGCGCACCTTGGAGGAACTCGGCAAGGCGACCGGGGACGTCTACAAGAGCGTAGGGTCCCTTCTTATGAAGGTCGACGACAGAGAAGCCCTGAAACTGGACATCGAGGACTCAGTGGAGACCATGGACGTGAGAGTGAAAAGCCTGGACCGCCAGGAGAAAAGTCTCCGCGAGAAATACCAGTCCCTCCAAGAGACCATAAACAAGGCCATGGGCAACGCCTCGGCCGGCGCGGAACAGTAAACACATTACGGGCCCCGGCCCGAATACACACTTTTTTAGACACTTAACAGCACTCCAATAAATTTAAAAGCGAGATATACCTCAATGCTTCATGGATGCCCTGCGCGTAGAGAACGTGCATAAAATATACGGGAACATCGAGGCCGTCAAGGGAATAAACTTCTCTGTCAAAGAGGGAGAGATCTTTGGCCTCATCGGACCGAACGGCGCCGGGAAGACCACGGCGCTTAGGATGATCTCGACGCTCATAACCATAACTTCCGGAAAGATAACCGTCTGCGGATACGATGTCGCCGCCCAGGGGGACGACGTAAGAAAATCCATAAGCTATCTGCCCGAGGACGCGGGCGCCTACAAGGACCTGACGGGACGCACCTATCTGCGCTTCATCGCGGGCTTCTTCACCGACGGCGAGGAGACAGAAAAAATGACCCAGAGGGGGATGGACATCGCCAACCTGGGAGACCGCATCGACAGCAAGGTCAACACTTACAGCAAGGGCATGATGAGACGCCTGCTCATCGCAAGGGCGATAATGACCTCACCGCGTTTCGCCATCATGGACGAGGTAACATCCGGATTGGACGTGATGAACGCGCACGACATCAGGGAGCTGATCCGGGAGATAGCCGGGTCCGGAGTTACGGTTCTCCTCTCCTCGCACAACATGTATGAGGTCGAATCCCTGTGCGACCGCGTCGCCATGATCAACAAGGGAGAGATCATTATGCAGGGGACTCCCGCGGAGCTCAAGGCGAAATACGACGCTAAAAACCTTGAAGAGGTCTTCATCAAGGGGGTGAAGTCCGTTGAACAATCTGTTTAACCTGGTCAAGAAAGAGCTCAGGGAGCTGATGACCCTCGAGTCCCTAATCTCGATAGCGGTCGTCATGATACTGTTCGTAGGTCTGGGATATATGATCAGCGACCAGACCGAACAGGCCATGGAGCCCGTCAGGATGGGCGTGATAAACTACGACGATCAGAGTTCTTCCACATATTACGACACTGTCAATTCCGCGTTGGACGGGATGTACGATCCCGCCACCAGGGACCAGTACCTGATCAAGCTGTACCCGTCCTCCATACTGACCGACGAGGAGACGATCTCGCTGATGCAGGAGAAGGGCCTCTCTAACCTTCTGGTGGTGAGCCCTGACTTCAGCGACAATATCGATAACGGGACACAGGGTAAGATCAAAGCTTACTACATATCCGCAAACACCGGTGCGTTCGGAGGGATCGATTCCGATTCCGTCCAGGTGTTCGTGACCGTTGTCAACGGAGCCGTTTCGACGGAGCTCATGAATAACGAGCTTTCCGTCACTCCGGAGGAGGCCGCGTTCCTGAAGAGCCCGGTCTCCTTCAGCATGCCTGACAACTACACATACATCAACGGAAAGCTGTATTCGGACATAACGCCGTCCGCCATAAGCGGGGCGATGATGACCCAGACCCTGATGGTCCCGATAATAATCATGATCGTCATCATGGTCGTCGGCAGCATAGTGATATCATCTATGGGCACCGAGAAGGAGAACAAGACCCTGGAGACCCTGCTTACGTTGCCCGTGAAGAGGACGACGGTCGTCAGCGGCAAGATCCTCGCATCGGGGATAATGGGTCTGGTATACGGCGCCGCGTACATGGTCGGAATGTATGCTTACATGAGCGCCATGACCGCAAGCGCGGGTGCCGTGAACCTCGCGGACTACGGACTGGTGCTGGAGCCCGTCGACTGGGTCATCACGATGCTCATGATGTTTGTATCCATCCTGTGCGCGCTGGGACTGTGCATGATACTGGGCGCCTTCGTCAAGAACTACAAGAGCGCGCAGACCATGACGCTACCTATATCCGTCGTCGCGATGATCCCCATGTTCGTCTTCATGTTCGTCGGCTGGAACTCGCTGCCGGCCGCGATGCAGGCCGTCATGTTCGCTATACCGTTCTCCCACCCGATGATGGTGATGCAGAACCTGATGTTCGGAGATTACGTCCTGGTCTTCGCCGGTCTGATCTACTGTGTGGCGTTCGCCGCCGTGACCGTGCTCATTACCGTAAGGCTCTACAACTCCGACATACTGCTCGTCGGCTTCGGACAGACCAGGCTCGGGAGGATCTTGGCAAAGTACAAAAAAGCGGACTGAGTACAGGGTCCATGGGACGATACAAAGAGCTCGCGGAGGCCATGCGGCACGGGAAGAAAGCGATACTGGTGCACAGCAACGCCGACACGGATGCCATCGGCTCCGCCTACGGGCTTTACAGGTGCTTACCCGATTGCACCATCTGCGCATGCGGAGGGGTCGACTACGTGGCCAACGTTGTGGCTGATAAATTGAAGATCCCGTTGACCGATGAGTACGACCCGTCCGACTACGACCTCACCGTCGTGGTGGACACATCGTCCCCTGAGCTCCTCAGCGTCTCTGTGCCGGAGGGCAGCATCGTTATAGACCACCACATACCCACCGGCAAATGGGAAGGGATGAGGGTGTTCTGCGACAGCCGCAGCGTATCCTGCTGCGAGATAGTTGCGGAGATAATCCGCGAGACCGGAACGAAAATAGACAAAGAGACCGGACTTGCGCTTCTCGGGGGAATGCTCACGGACAGCGGACATTTCCAATTCTCGAATTCCGACACCCTCAGACATTTCGCCGAGATAATGGACGAGGGCGGCGTGGCGATGGACGAGGCGATCTCCGCTACGCGTGCAAACATCAGGATGTCCGAAAGGACGGCGGTGCTGAAGACGATGGAGCGCGTGAAGTTCGAACGCGTCGGCGACATGATCGTAGCTTCGGCCGTGGGAAGCAGCTTCGAAGCTTCTGCATGCAGAGCAGTAACGTCGGCGGGCGCCGACGTGGTGTTCGTAGGCACCCAGAGAGACGACCTTTTCAGGATAAGCGCCAGGGCGACCCAGGAGATGGTCCGTAGGGGCATCAACCTGGGAGAGGTCCTTGAGAACATCGGTTCCGAGATAGAATGCGACGGAGGCGGCCATATCGGCGCTGCGGGACTTTCGGGAATCGGAGATGTGGAGGCGGTGCTGGGAATGTGCGTCTCCAGAACGATGGACTCCTTCCGCCACATAAAGGCGGACATGGGCTGCGGGCCCGAGCTGTGATCACATCTTTCCGAGTTTCACCAGGACCTCTTTCAGGGCCTCGAGGTTCTCTGGTCTCTTCCCGAAGTAGTCGGAAACAGGCTTCAGGGTCTCTGCCAGAGCATCGGAAACTCCGTTCTTGAGGTCCAGGGGGAAGAGCGATCCGCCGAAATATGCCTCTGTCAGCTCCTCATAGCTGTCATATGCGACCATGCCGCCGAATTTCTCGGGGCGGTCGATGACGAGCCTCCCCATGCGGGGGAATATTACGTAACGGCACAGCATGAGCACAGGGTTGGTGTCCTCGGCCTCTTTTTCCTGGGGGCAGAACGCCTTCTTCATTTTTCTCGAGATCTCTTCCTTGGAGTCATGGATGGTGATGTTCCTGTCCGGTTTGCTCTTGGACATCTTCGACTCTGCGGGGTCCATCCTGTTGCCCCCTCCGAGGCCGGGCAGCAACGGGGTGTGCAAAGCTATCGGCTTCCTCCATCCCAGCTTGTCGGCGGCGTCCCTGGCGAGCATGTGCGCCCTCCTCTGGTCCATCCCCGCGTAGGCGAGGTCGACGTCCATGCAGAATATGTCCGTCACCTGGAGTATCGGGTAGAATATCTTCGAAGTGTCCACCTCGGCCTCGTCCTCGGAACGGCCCATGATTGTCATGGACCTTTTCACCCTGCTGAGGGATGTGGCCTTTGCGACGACTATGACCTTTTCCCAGTAGCCCGTGTCGCTGACAAGGTCGCTTGCGTACCTGTATTCGACCTTGTCGGACGGAACTCCCAGTGCCGTGAAGCAGTCCTGCATGTATCTGGCACAGGTCCTTATGTTCTCGATGTCCCCGCCCAGCTTATCGTTGATGGACGCATGCCAGTCCGCCCAGAATATCGTGACTTTGAACCCCGCGTCCGCAAGGTCCCTGATCTTGGACGCCACGAGGACCCAGCCCATGTGGACAAGGCCGGAGGGCTCGAACCCGATATAGGCGGTGGGGTGCTCCTTCGTCCTCAGAAGGTCCATGAGCTCTTCCTCCGTTACTATCTCTTCCGCGTTCCTTGTTATCAGTTCGTACCTTTCGGTGGCATCCATTTTATCGTTGCTGTTATCGTACCTTCCCTTAAATATGTCTCCTTTTAAGAACAGGTAAATAACCACATCGCCGTGCACGTTCAGTGTACGAGCTTCTGAGAAAGAGCTTTATGGCCAGCCCTGTGATCGACAGGAACGGCTACCCGTATTTCGTCAATCCCATAAGCGACGGCGTTCCCCGCGTGGACCCCGCACTTCTGAACGAAGTCGTGGAGGGGCTGATTGACCTGGGAGATTTCGACTGCGACGTCATACTCGCGCCGGAGGCTATGGGCATCCCGCTGGCCGTGCCAATATCCCTAAGGCTGGGCATCCCCTACAGCATAGTAAGGAAACGCGGTTACGGGCTTCCCGGAGAAATAATCATAGACAGGAGCACCGGCTATTCTTCAGGAAGTTTGTATATAAACGGACCGGGAAGAGGCGACAGGGCCGTGATAGTCGAGGACACCCTCAGCACCGGCGGGACCGTGAGGGCCCTCGCCCTTGCGCTGGCCTCCCACGGCATCAGGCTCGTGGAGGTATTGGCGGTCTTCGATAAGACCGGGGACCTCGCAGATGCCGTGCCGGGTGTCCGTGTGAAGGCGATGCTGCGCGTGGGAGTGAGGGACGGCAAACCGTTCCTGGATTGCTAACTGTAGATATCCGCATATATACCGCACGGCGACAGATCTTAGGCCATGGGTACGGACGTCCTGCTTCTTGTATCGCTGATGAGCATGGCGGGGGCCCTGATGGGCGCGGTGACCGGACTGGTGCCTGGCATTCACGTCAACACGCTGGCCGCTTTGATGCTGGTCTCGTATCCCTCGGTCTCGTCCTTCGTTTCGGGGTTCGCGGAGCCCGAGACAGTGCCGATCCTCGTGTCCGCATGCATTGTATCCGCATCTGTGGTCCATTCTTTCCTTGATTTCATCCCTTCGGTCTTCATAGGCGCACCGGACCCCGACGAAGCGCTGACAATGCTGCCGGGCCACAGGCTGCTTATGGAGGGGAGGGGCAT
>DAMX01000088.1:0-8419 GCA_002497195.1 Methanomassiliicoccaceae archaeon UBA354
CTCCCTGACCGCCTCCTTCCGGTTTCCGCAGGGCATCTGGTAACCGGAAGGAGGCGGTCAGGGAGATTGCGCTGGACGTGGAAGAGGGCGCAGACATCATCATGGTCAAACCGGCAGGGCCTTATCTCGACATCGTACGCGATGCGGCGGACATGTTCGACCTCCCGCTGGCAGCATATCAGGTATCGGGCGAATACGCGATGATAAAAGCGGCGGCGAGGAACGGCTGGATCGACGAAGACCGTGTGATGATGGAATCGCTCCTCGGAATAAAGCGGGCGGGCGCAGACATCATAATAACATACTACGCCAAAGAGGCGGCAAGGAAACTGATGTAAAATGAACGACCGCTCATCAGAGCTATTCGAACGCGCCCTAAAAGTGACGCCCGGAGGGGTCTCGAGCCCTGTGAGGGCGTTCGGACCCAATCCTCTCTTCATCGAAAGCGCGAAGGGCAGCAGGATAAAGGACGTCGACGGCAAAGAATACGTCGACTACTGCATGGCGTACGGGCCGATGGTGGCGGGACATGCCTGCGATGATGTCCTGAACGCTGTCAAAAACTATCTAGATAAAGGCACCCTTTTCGGCGCTCCCTCTGAACCGGAGCTGCAGTTGATCGAACTGATATCGTCAAGGGTGCCTTCGGCGGAGATGGTCAGGCTCGCATGTTCGGGGGCCGAGGCAACTATGCATGCGGTTCGGGCCGCCCGCGGGTTCACCGGGAGGGACGGGGTCGTCAAGATGAACGGCGGGTATCACGGTGCCCACGACTCGGTCTTGGCCGAACGGGATGAAGGATACAACAGTCGCCCCGGTTCCGAAGGCGTGCCGAGGGACGCAGTGAAAAACACGTTCATAGCCGAATACAACGACATCGAGGGCCTGGTAGAGGTAATCGATTCGGAAAGGCCTGCATGCGTGATAATGGAGCCCGTAATGGGCAACATGGGAGTGATCCCTCCGGGAAAAGGATATCTCCAAGAAGTCAGGAATGTTACCAAGGAGACGGGGACGGTCCTCATTTTCGACGAGGTCATCACGGGCTTCAGGCTGACAAGCGGAGGCGCGCAGGAATATTACGGCGTGACCCCGGATATGACCACATGCGCAAAGATCATGGGAGGTGGGCTCCCAGGCTCTGCATTCATGGGAAAGCGCGAGATAATGGAAAAGGTAGCCCCTTCCGGCAAGGTCTACGCCGCCGGTACGTACGCGGGTAACCCGATCTCTGCGGCGGCCGGGATGGCACAGATCAATTACATGAGCAAGGGGATCAGATACACGGAGCTGAACGGACGCTCGGACACGCTGAGGAAGGCGCTTTCGGACATGTTGGAGGACAGTAAGGTGAAGGGGTGTGTCAACGGGGTCGGTTCGATGATGACAGTCTTCTTCGGCACGGAGTCGGTCGCCAATGGTTCTCAGGCCGCAAAGGCGGACCGCGAAATGTTCGGTAGGCTCTTCAGACATATGCTTGGCAACGGGATATACCTGGCACCTTCCGCTTTGGAGGACTGGTTCGTTTCTGCGGCCCACAGCTCCGAGGATATCGCGGCGACGGCGGAGGCATTCGGTTCATTTCTCAAAGGGGCGGTAAGATGATAGTCGGAACAAGAGAGAGCAGGCTCGCCATGAGGCAGACCGAGATCTTCATGGAAATGCTTCAGGAAAGATGCTCAGGTACAAGTTGCGAGGTCGTCACCATAAAATCTCTGGGAGACAAAGATCTGAGGTCTCCCCTCAGCGGGATGGGCGCGGTCGGCGCGTTCGTCAGGGAGCTCGACGACGCGCTGCTCAGAAAGGAGATAGATGTTTCCGTCAACTCCCTGAAGGACATCCCCACTACCTTGAGGGAGGGCCTCAAGATAGGTGCAGTCCTAAAAAGGGACAGCCCGGAGGATGTTATCCTTCCATGTCCACTGGAAGATCTTCCCGAAGGGGCCGTCGTCGGAACGGCTTCGGTGAGGAGGGAATACTTACTGAGAAACATGAGGCCGGACCTTAAGATAAAGCAGCTTAGAGGCAACATACACACAAGGCTCTCGAAACTGGATGGCGGCGAATACGATGCGATCGTACTTGCCAAGGCAGGACTCGAAAGGATGGGAATAGACCGTCCGGCCTTCGTCCTGGACCCCCGGGTTTTCGTGCCCGCACCGGCACAAGGGACGATTGCCGTAGAATGCAGGGACGACGACGAGGAGACCATATCGAAGCTCCTGGAGGTCAACGACTATGTTTCGCGCCTCGAGACCGGAGCGGAAAGGGGCATCATGAAATTCATGGGGGCGGGCTGTTCTTCTCCCGTGGGAATAAACGCGAAATACGAAGGCGACGAGATCAGGGTCAGGGCCGTATCTTTCACATACACTCAGGAGCCCGTCCGTGTGGACACGATGATACCGGAGCTCTACATCATGGACGATCTGCTCGACATCGCAGACTACCTGACCGGGAAGAGGCCGAGGTTGAAATTATGAAAGGCAAGGTCTATTTGATCGGTGCGGGACCCGGGGATCCGGGGCTAATAACGGTAAAGGGAAGGGAGATCCTGGGGCAGGCGGATGTCGTGATGTACGACGCACTTGCAAACCAGGAACTGCTGGCACTATGCAATGAAAGCGCAGAGCTCATCGATGCGGGCAAGAGAGGCGGCGACCATCATCTTAGGCAGTGGGAGACCAACGAGCTTCTTGTGAAGTACGCCAAAGAAGGAAAGACAGTAGTCAGGCTCAAAGGCGGAGACCCCTTCTTATTCGGTCGCGGTGCCGAAGAGGTACAGGAACTAAGGGAGGCCGGGACCGAGGTACATGTAGTACCAGGCGTATCATCTTCAATATCAGTTCCAGAACTGGCGGGGATTCCCGTCACACATAGGGACCATGCTTCGATGGTAACTTTCGTCACAGGCCACGAAAAAGATGACCGTAAAGGGGACAGGGTCGACTGGAAGGCGCTAGCTGAAAGCCACGGCACGATCGTGGTACTGATGGGACTGGGAAACGCCGGCTGCATATCCGAAGGCCTGATCGAAGGCGGTATGCCGCCTGATACCCCGGCAGCGGTGATAACCGACGGTTCAACTCCCGAGCAGCGCGTAGAGATCACTGAAGTTTCGAGGCTGGCACATACTATCGAAGAGAAGAAGATGCTCCCGCCGGGAATAATAGTGATCGGCAGCGTCGCATCGCTGCGCGAGAAGCTGGGGGACCTGCAATGACGAGGATAGGATTCACCAGGCCGGTCGAGAGGCTGAAAGATTCGATTAAGGAAGCCGAGGAAATGGGGTTCGATGTTATTGCGGCCCCCTCGATGAGGATCATACCGGGAGATAAAGGGGAATTCAAAAGAGCCAGAGAGCTTATTTTGTCAGGCAGGGCATCATATGCGGTCTTCGGTTCGATAACGGCGGTAGAGGAATGCATCAAGGCATACGGCGAAGAGCTCGTCCCTCTTTTCAGCAGGGTGAAGGTGATATCCATAGGCCCTGGCACCAATAAGGCCCTCATGTCCGCAGGCTTAAGCACAGAATCGCTTCCCGAGGAGTTTTCTTCCGCTGGCATAGTAGAACTTCTTAAAGATTCCGTCAAAGGTAGGACGGTTCTCCTCATGAGGTCGGACAGCGGTTCGGATGTGCTCTGCAAAGGCCTGGTCGATGCCGGGGCGGAAACCTTAAGCATCGCGACATACAAGCTGGAAGAGTATGGGATGAACAGCGCGCTTCTTCATCTGATCACCGCCATAAAGGGCGGAAAGATTGACGTTATGGCTTTCACCAGCCCGATGTCTGTCATGATATTTTACTCTCAGATGAAGTCCCAGGCTGGAGATGCCGCGACCGCGGAGATGATGGGAAATCTAAAGGTCGCCGCCATAGGCAGACCGACATCCGAGGCCCTACGCTCTCTGGGCAGGGAACCCGACATCGTGCCGAAACAATCCACCTTCCGCGACCTTCTCGATGCGATCGCGACCGAGACACAGGCCTGATCATTCACCGTATCTTGTGCATGCCGACAGGAAGGAGTAGGGCAGTTCAGGATTCGAGTAATAATATACATGGGGGAACCCGGCCATCATGCGGTCTGAGCCGTTGATGCAGTCGTATCTTTTCCCCGAGGTCTTCTCGGCGGTCCATCCGCTACCGCAGCTTTCACTGTCCCAGTAATGGAATTCGTGTCCTTTTACTATGCTGTTGTTCGGCAGCATCTGGTCATTTCCGGCGGATAGCTTCACGTATCCGAACCTTGTGAGCCTGCCGGTGTTGAACGTCTTGCCTTTTATGTATCCTACCATCGGCCAGAATTTGCGGTCCTGATCTTCCAGCTCTTCGTGGAGGTACATGAACCCGCCGCACTCGGCCATACAGGGCATCCCGTCCTCAAGTTTCGAACGTATGTCTTCCAGCATCGTAACGTTGCCGCTGAGGGCCTCGGCATGGATCTCCGGATATCCTCCGGAAAGGACGAGACCTCTGATCCCGTCCGGAAGCTTCGGGTCTTTCAAGGGAGAGAACCTGACGATCTCGGCCCCGCACTGTTCCAGCAACTCCAAATTATCCTCGTATGTAAAACAGAATGCATCATCGTCGGCTACGCCGATCCTCACCCTTTCGCTCAGTTTCTTTATATCGGGTGTTTTCGATTCCATGTCGGGTGCGGAGCCCGCGATCTCGACGATCCTGTCTATATCGATCGTCTTTTCCAATAACTTAGCCAGCTCTGAAAGTTTCGCCCTGAGCCCTTCGACCTCGTCGGGCAGAACCAGTCCGAGATGTCTGCTTTCCAATATCAGTTCGTTAACTTTGGGAACGTACCCAAGCACTTCCGTGCCGGTCTCGCGCTCGATAACGGGCTTCAGCTCCCTGAATATCCCCTCGGACATCTGATTCAGGATAACTCCGCGGATGTTGTTTTTGCGGAATTTCAGGAAACCATCGATCATCGGAATACATGATATGCTGGTCCCCTTGCAGTCGATCATAAGCACCACCGGTGCGCCGATCATTTCGGAGAGGTCGTAGGAGCTGGCTTTCGTGGAAGCAGCCGCTATCCCGTCATAGAAACCCATTACTCCCTCTATGACCGATATGTCCATGCCCTCTGCCGACCTGGTAAACAAGTACCTCAGCGTTTCTTCTTCGCAGAAGAACGCGTCAAGATTCTTCGACCTGGCCCCTATGACCCTGCTGTGGAACATGGGATCGATGTAGTCGGGACCGCACTTGAACGAGGCGACCTTCATTCCCCGTTCCACCAGGGCCTGGAGGATTCCGCATGTCAAAAGGGTCTTACCGCTTCCGCTGGCCGGGGCGGCGATCATGAATCTTGGAAGGCTCATGCCGAGCTCCCCCTGCAGACCGTTATGTACACGGGATTCTGAGCTGTCATAAGATGATAGCTGCCTGCCATCCTGGCTTTCGATATGTTAACGCACAGCGTCTCTTCTTCGAACATATTCTGGTCCCTCATGCAACGGGCGGTATCTGCCAGTGTCTCCAATGTGACGGATGTGACGACCATTCGTACCTTGGGGTTCTTTTCGAGCAAAACATCGACTATCTCCTTCAGCTTTCCTGTCGAACCGCCTATGAATGCATGTGTCGGTGCCGGGAGCTCCGCCAGAGCTTCGGGCGCCTCTCCCCTGACGACGGTGACGTTCGGCGTTCCGAATTTCTTGCAGTTGAGTGAGATCAGCGAAGCTGCCGCACCGTCTTTTTCGATCGCATATACATGCCCTGACACAGCCACGGACGCCATCTCTACAGAGACGGAACCTGTTCCCGCCCCCACGTCGTACACGACGGAATCGTCGCACAGTTTCAGCTTCGCCACGGAAAGCGAACGTATCTCGCTTTTCGTCATAGGAGCGTCGCCCCTTATGAAGCCATCATCCGGCATGCTTATTGGATTTTTATCTGAGGCCTCCATGTTCTCGATGAGAGCCACGCACAATTCTCCGAACTCTCCGTCTGCCAGTTCATGGGGTTTTCCTGCAGTTATCTTCTCTTCCGGAGATCCCAGGTCCTGGCCCACTGTGACTGTCACGTTTCCGAGATTGTATCCGATGAGGTCCGAGCACATACTGCGTACGGAATCGCCGCCGCTCAGCAGGGTGAATACCTTTCTGTGGCGTTTCGAAAGCCCCACGAGGTTGCAGCCCCTGCCATGGGCGCTGGTCAGAAATGCGTCGTCCCAGGAAGATCCGATCCTGGAGAAGAAGTATGAAACCGACGATATTCCGGGAAGTATCCTGACGTCATACTTCTCGCGTTCCAGTTTGCCGAGCAGGCTTTTGGTCCCGCTGTAATATCCAGTATCTCCCGACATCAGCACTGCGACCTTCCGATAGCGGGGATTCCGGTCGATATAGTCTGCAATCTTGTCCGAACGATATTCGACATATGTATCGGCGTCGCCGACGTCCACCGACTCAAGCATCCTGGAGGCGCCTATGGCCAGGTCTGCGTCGGCGATCGCATTCAGAACTTCGAAGGTGATCCCGTCTGTATTTCCGATGCCGATTCCGGCTATGGTCACGAGACGTCTGCCGGCAGCCGGCTCATGAATGGAGAAAATTTTTGACAGGATATCTTCTGCCTCATCTGGTGACACGCCGTCTTCCTCTGTCGGACGCCCTATGACGATAACCTTCACTCCTGCCCTCGCGGCCGCCGCAATCTTCTCATCAAAACCTCCGGCGCTTCCTGAATCCTTCGTCACGAGATATTCTGCATTAACATGCCTGAGCATGGCGTAGTTGAGCTCCTCGGAGAAGGGTCCCTCCATGCAGATCAGGTTTTTACCCTCGAATCCGAGGCGGGAGCATTTCTCCGCTACTGATGGGATGGAGAGGACCCTCGCGAAGACCCTTTCCCTGTAGCCGGGGACCGATGTGAATTCTGCAAGCTCGTTGCTTCCCGTGGCCACCAGGATGTTGCCGCTTTTACCGGCCAGGTATTCGGCGGCCGACCTTGTGTCCGGCACGGTGACGACGTCCTTCAACTCTGTGCTTCCGGGCCGGTCGATGTGGATCAGGGGGCAGCCGCTGATATCGCAAGCCTCCTTTATGTGGGCGGATTTGCGGACAGCGTAAGGGTGCGTGGCATCGACGACAACATCGTATTCCCGCATCTCCTCTGCCATTTCCATCACGCCGCGTATGCTGTCGACCCTGACGTTCTCGCTTTCTTCAATAACGGTCATTCCATATTCCGTCGCCATGCTGACGGTGACCTTTATCCCGTTGCGGGCGAGGAATTCAGTGATCCTCCGCCCTTCGGTGGTACCGGCAAACACCAATGCCCTGCCAATCATTTCATTCATCTCCGAAATCCACCAGGACGGGTTCCCTAACCACGGCTACGGTTACGCCTTCGCCCCCGGTCTTCCTGACGATCAATTCTCCTCCGGCCGAGGCGGCCATCGCCGCCCTCTCGCACACGCAGTCCACCCCTGTGGTATTTTTTACAAAATCGGATTTAGAATATCCGATGTCCGGAAGCATATCGAGTTCCGATGAAGAATAGAAAAAAGTCGGAACACCCGTTTCTGCGGCAAACTCCACAAGCCCGGTCTCGTTCTCTTTGAGATCGATGCTCGCAACCGCTTTCACGCTTTCAATGGAAATGCCCGCAGAATCCAGGACCGACATCGCCATCTTCTTTATTTCCTCCTTGTCGGTGCCCCTTCTGCATCCAACTCCCAGTATGTGGTTTTTCGGGATCAGCCGCAACGTTCTGAGGTATGGCCCTTTGCCGAAACCCGATGTGATATGCACTCCAAGGTCGCCGGTCTCCGACGTATCGAGGCATGTAGGCACTCTGCCGCAGACCGGGTAATCGCTTTTCAGTCCCACGAACCTTCCGTCGAGGACGGCGGCGGACACATCCTTGGCAAGTGCCATGCTTCCGATGCACATCCCTCTTGAGGCAGCAAAGGAATCGACCGAGAACTTGCCGTTGACGTCTGTAGCGGTGGTGATCACCGACGTTGCGCCTATTGCGGATGCTATGCGGCACGCAAGATGGTTGGCGCCCCCTATATGTCCCGAAAGGATCGGGATCGAATACCTGCCAAGCTCGTCGACGCAGACAACGGCCGGGTCTGACGTCTTGCCTTTCAGGTGCGGAGCGATCGCCCTTACCGCTATACCAACTGCACCGACGAATACGATAGCATCAGATTTTTCGAAGACCCGCCCCGTCCATTCCGAAATAGGAACATCGATGTTCTCGCAAACGGACATGCCGGAGGTCTTCGAGAAAACACGGACGTCCTCGTCCCCAAGCGCCTTGGATATCCCTATGGCCGTAGAACATCCTCTGGCCGAAAATGACACGATATTGATCATAATCCCCCACCCATCGCCTTGAGCAGGCACTCCGCTTCAGGGGTCCTGCCTATCATACCGTATT
>DAMX01000090.1:0-684 GCA_002497195.1 Methanomassiliicoccaceae archaeon UBA354
GCCCTGTTCCGATGTGACGGAGGGCAGGCCGATGGACATCGCCAAGGCCACTTCGGAGGCGTGCAAGGCCTACGACAGGCTCAGGGAGAGGTTCGACGCCGTGGTATGCGAAGGCTCGGGATCTCCGGCAGAGATAAATCTCAGGGACAGGGACATCGCCAACATCGGGATGATGCGCGAAAGGAACATCCCCGCGGTGCTGGTGGGGGACATAGAGAGGGGAGGGGTCTTCGCGGCCCTGTACGGAACATGGAAGCTTGTGCCCGAAGGACAGCGCGGACTGCTGAAAGGATTCATGGTCAACCGTTTCCGCGGAGATCCGACGATACTTGGCAGCGGCATCGCCCGCATAGAGGAGATCACGGGCATGAAGTGCCTCGGTGTGCTACCGTATGCGGACCTCAGGTTTCCGGAAGAGGACTCGCTGTCCGACTCCCGTGGAAAGATGTCAGGAAAAGATGCAAACTCTGCATTCCTCGACAATCTGGACTCCCTGATCGGCGAGGCGGAGCGTTCCGGTTTCGATTTCGAAGCGCTGGACGCGATCGCGGAAGAATGATCATCCGCCGGACGCGACCTTGATCGCCCTGATGACCATCCCGTCTTCGAGAGGCGTGTCAGAAGGCACGGGGGTCCCTCCGACCAGGAACAGGAAGGCGTTCGGAAGCAGGCCCATGGACCCGA
>DAMX01000090.1:984-24045 GCA_002497195.1 Methanomassiliicoccaceae archaeon UBA354
CGGTTGATATTTCTTTTGATTGCCGTTTTTATAAAACGAATGCTATCGGGCAGCGATGATAACGGCGGTCTCTCTGATGGTCTTCGTCACCGTCTCGTCCGCGTTCATGGCGACGGGAGACGTTTCGGCTTTCGCTCCCGCCCTTGCACCCTCGGGATTCGCGGCGGCGTTGGACCCCTCCGCGATGACCGTCTCACAGCTTTTAAGATACTATGGCCAGGCGCTCGTTCCCGCCGCCGTCCTATGTGCATTCTCGTATGCTTTGTACAAATTGATAAAGTACGCCCGTTTCAAGGACGGCTTCGAAGAGGAGGTCCGCCGAAAATGACCACCCTCGACAACTTCTTCGCCGGGGAGATATACGTGCTCGACACCGAGACCACGGGACTCAAAGGCCATCCTTACGACGTGATAGTGGACATCGCGGTCTGCAGAGTGGACCTGGACGAAGGAACGGTGGAGCCGGCGTACTCTTCGGTGGTGGGGTATGACACGTCCGAGTGGAACGAATACCGCCGGACCGCATGGATATTCGAGAACACGGACATGACGCTCGACATGGTCGATTCGGCGCCTCCCCTCCATGAAGTGGTCTCCGACGTACGCAGACTCCTGAAAGGGAGGAGGGTGACCTCTTACAACACGGAATACGACATGGGCAAGTTCCTATACCACGAGCCCTGGAGCATGAAAGGCCTCTTTACCGAGTGCACGGACATAATGAAGGCCGCCACCCCGATCTGCAAAGTGCCCAGCCAATACTACGGAAGACAGTATCAATACCCCAAACTGGACCTCGCTTACGAAAAGATAGTAGATGGCGACCCCGCTGGGATAAAAGGAGTGCAGGCCCACAGGGCAATGTCCGATGCGATGGTGGCATCGCATATAATGGTCCGCATGTTCCGCGACCGGACTTATTCGCCCTGATCAGGGGCGTCGTCCTCTTTCATGCTCTTTTCCAGTTCCTTTTCCAGCTTCTTGTTGAACCAGGTCTCGGTGTGTGTCGAAAGGAACGAGAACAACCCGCTGCGGAGGGCGGTCCTGAGGACGAACAGCCATATCAGGACCAGGCCGATTATCGGGATGTAATACTCCAGCGGGAACACGGCGGTGGAGATCACCCTGATGACGAAGAAGCGTGTCTCGGGAACGAAGTACACGCAGGAGAACAGCAGGAGGAGCAGGCCAACCAGTAGCGTAGGCTTTACGTCTCTCGTGACCATGCCGTCGACCGACAGGAACCTGTGAATGGGCTGCACGAGCAGGAGCTCCGAGATCCCTGCGAGCATCACGAAGAACAGCATGGCGTTGCGGGCATTGATCTCTCTTATATCGTTCTCGAACATCCCTATCGTTGCGTTCTGCCCCGCTAGGTCCAGGGATCTGACGAGGTCGATGTACGGGATGCCCGCCGATTCGGCCATTGCGTGATAGTCAATGTTTATGAAAGTCCCGGTCCCGAAGTAGAAGACCAGGTAGATCGCGATGCCGAACACCCCGATCAGGAACGCCGACGGTATCGCGAAACGGATCACCTCCGGCAGGACCATGTCCCCGTTGTCATCCGGCTTCGCCCACAGTGTCATCAGGAATGCGGATATGGATACCGTGAGAAGGGCGTACATCGTGTTCTGGATCGGAAGCAACGGCGAGTTGCCCAGTATCAGAAGGGCAAAAACGATCAGGAACACGAGGGTGAAGTTCCTTGTCAGATAGATCTTGAGGATATCCCTCATGCCTGTAACCGTCCTCCTGCCCTCCATAAGCGCCTTGGGGAGGGCCGCGAAGTTATCCCTCATCAAGACCATGTCCGCGGCTCCGCGGGCGGCCCCGCTTCCGCTCTCCAAAGCTATGCCGACCTGGGCCGCCTTTATCGCCTTGACGTCGTTGACCCCGTCGCCCACCATCGCCACGTACCGGTTGTTCAGTTTGAGCGTGTCGATCACGACCTCCTTATGGTCCGGCCTCATGCGTCCGAATATGTTAGTGGAAAGTATCGCATCGGTCCTCTCCTTGCCCTGAAGGGCGTCCAGCTGGTCCCCCGATATTATCCTCCTCTCCCCTGGTATCTCGGCGATGCTGAAAAGCGCATTAACAGTCTCCGGGTCGTCTCCGGATATGACCTTGATGTCTATTCCGTTCTTCATGAAGACCTCCATGGTCTCCCTGCAGTCGGCGCGTATCTCGTCGGCGATGGCGGCCACGCCTATCATCTTAAGGCCGTTCGGAATCGTCGGTTCGTCCCCGTCGAAAAGTACGCCCTCCCCCTCGCACAGCACAACGTTCCTGAGGCCCTGTTTGGAAAGCGAGGCGATCGTCTCGTGTACGCTTCCGCTGTCGGCGACCTTCCCCTTGAGCGCGTCCCATGCACCCATGACCACCACGTGCTCCGTCCCGTCCTTCATCGTCCGTACGGCGCTGTATTTTCTTCCGGAGGAGAATTGGACCTCTTCGATCAGATCTCCCTTTTCGGAGCCGAATTCGGCTTCCAGCACCTCAACGGTGCGGTTGCGGCTTCCGGTGGAGCCCAAGAAGACCCTTATCAGTTTCCTGGCTTCGGTCTCGTCCATCGAGAAGTACATTTTTTTGAATATCAGACGGTTTGTGGTTATGGTCCCCGTCTTGTCCATGCATACGGTGTTCACGTGGCTCATCGACTCGACCGAGTTGGACCTCTGAAGTAGGACGCCCGTGTCGGCCATACGTATGGCCACTATCATGTATGTCAGCGTTATCAGCAGAAAGAGCGCGATCGGGACGATGTCTAGTATGATGGTGGCGGTCTTCAGAAGCTCGTTGAGGGTGGTGCTTGCCCCAGAAACCAACTTGAATGCGGTGTAAACTACCAGTATCAGCGCCGCGACCGAGATGAGGAGCTGCGTCACGGCGGTCGTCTCCATCTGCAGAGGCGTCTTCTTCCTCTTGTAGCTGCGGGCACTGACCAGCATCTTGGAGGCGTAGGTGTCGGACCCGAGTGCCGCTGCCCTGTAGTAGGCCTCCCCCGTCACGCAGTAAGAGCCGGAGAATATCGTATCGCCCACATGTTTCCTCACCGGGCTGGACTCTCCGCTAAGGGCCGCCTCGTCCATCTCAAGCGACCGCATCTCTATGAGCTCGCCGTCCACCAGCGCCTGGTCGCCGGAGGTCAGGCGTATGACGTCGTCCATGACTATCTGGGACTGGTCTATCTCGACCTCCCTGCCGTCCCTTATGACCGTGACCTTTGGCCGGAGGAGCAACGCTATCCTGTCCAGCCTGCGCTTGGCCTTGATCTCCTGCAGGGTCGAGACAAGTATGTTCAGCGCTATGATCCCCGTGGCAGAGATGGCGCTCGTGTACTCCTGCAGAAGATAGAGTGCGACGCCGAGCAGCATGAGTATGAGGTTGAACCAGTTCAGGAAGTTCTCCACGAATATGTCCCTGTAGCTCCTGCTGACAGATGACTCTACCCTGTTAACCAAGCCAGAAGCCCTTCGCTGATTCACCTCATCGGCGCTAAGGCCGCGGACCGCCATGAAACGTGAACCGAATCCGCTTATAAAATCATCTGTACAGACGATTCTATCTCTTCTCTGGGTATTGGTTCGAATTCCACCCTTTCACCCATCGATACGAAGTCGATTACGCACCTTGCCGGCCTCTTGTAGTAGCCCTCCGCCGCAAGGGCGTAGACGCTCAGCTGAAGCCTGTAGGCATCCAGGTTGTTTTTGGACACGTCCGTCTTGTAATCGTGGACCTCGATGCGGTCCGGATAAAGTGCCAGGAGATCTATGTAGCCGCTGAGGGAGACGCCGATGCCGTTCAGGGGGAGCATGCAGTGGACCTCCGCCAATATCAGGTCCGCGTCGGCGACAGATGCGAGGACCTCTTTCACGGCCGCGGTCTCCGGATAGTTCTCCCTGGGCCCTATGCCCTTGGCCAGCCCCTCTGCGGCCGCATGGACCTTCTTTCCGTACTCCATGCCCTTTCCCGAGACCTCGTCCGCGCCCTCCTCCGGGGGACCGCCCTCGAAGACCATTATGTCATGTACGCCGATGACCTTGCGACGGGATTCGTAGGGTGCCGGGACAGGCGCAGGGATGTTCCTGTCCCTTTCCGCAGGTGCGGGCGCGGGCAGATCCCCTAAGGGCTCGAGGTATTCGTCCCCCGACAGTCCGGATATGAATTTAGAGGGCTTGTCACCGCATATCATCGTGACGTATTGCTTGGCCCTCGAGACGGCAACGAACAGGGTGCGGCGCTCTTCGCTGTAGTCCTTCTTGACGGCGGCCTTCGCGAGCAGGGTCTTCCACGACAGCCCCCTTCTGATGAAACCTTCGTTGGAAACGATTTCCTCGGTGCATCTTACGCCCTCGGCCTCGTTGAAATAGAGCGAGGAGGCATCCCCCTTGGTGCTAGGCACCACTCCCTGGTCCAGCTTCGGGATTATCACTATGGGGTATTCCAGCCCCTTGGACTTGTGCATGGTCTGGATCAGGACCGCGTCTGAGTCCAGGTCTGCATCTATGCCGTAGGTGTTGTGCTCTACGATGTCGCGCTCGATCATCCTTATCATGTCGGCTATCGTCAGCAGAGATGAGCGGTGGGCGGACGAAAGCGTCGTGATGATGGCCTGCGTCACATCGTTGTTCAGCCCGTAATACGAGAATACGGAGGATATGAGGTCCGTAGGCCTGCGTTTTTTCTTCTTGAGCTCCTTCCTCAGCTCTGCGATCTCAGGCGGGACCTCTGCAAAGTTCCCGTCGCTGTCGGGGCGGACCATCTTTCTGACGTCCTCGAGGCTGTATTCCATATCGGACAATATCCCTATCAGCCCCCAGCGGTCCGTTCTGTTGTTGATGTATTTCAGCCACGCCAGGAGCAGCTTGCCCTCCCTCGTGGACATTATCTCCACGTCTCCCTGAAGGAACGCGTCCACTCCTCTTGCACGCGCCTCGTCGTACACGGCGCGGCACATGCTGCCGGTCCTGCAGATCACCGCGATGTCGCCGTATCTGGGCCTTCTTGCCCCTTCGTCGTCGTGTACGGTGTAGTCGCCGGTAACATAGTCTATGATCCTGGAGACCGTCTCCTTCTCCTCGTCGGAAGAGGGCACTTTCACGAACCTCACGTGGGTGTCGGTCCCGATCGCATCGTTGCCCGACTTGAGCTTCGTCACCGTTTCAGGGTCGAGGGAGACGACCTCATCCTTGGACCCCGGCAGACTCAGAACTTCGAACGAAACGTCGATGACCTCCTGGGAGCTGCGATAGTTCCAGTCCAGCGTCAGCCTGGTCGCCGGCGGTATCCTGAAAGGTATGCGTTCGGTGTCGTCGTTGAGATAGGCGCGCATGGATACGGCCCTATTTTCGAAATCAATTATGTTGTCGATGGATACGAACCTGAACCCGTAGATGCCCTGCTTCCAGTCTCCTACAACGCAGAGGTTGGGCTCCTTGAGCAGCATAAGGGAGATCATCATCTGATTCTCGTTGGTGTCCTGGAATTCGTCGATCATGACGTACCTGCTGGACATGCGCCCTCTGACCCCTGCGTTGCTGTATAGTATTATGAATGCGAACATGGAGGTCAGGCCGTAGGTGAGCCGGTCGTCTGCCACCGAACGGCGTATGTATTCGTAGTAGACGTCGTGAACGAACCTCAGTAGCTCGGACCTGTCGTCGCAGGCCGCAGATCTGAGGACCGCGGCGGGCATCTCCTCTTCCGGAGGGAACGGAGGCAGGTCGGGAGAGAAGTTTTTCCCCTTCTTCAACTTGTCCGATATGTTATCCAACAATTTTTTCCTCTTCTTATCGTCGCTGTTCAGTTCCTCAAGCGAAGAGAGGATTTTGGAGGTATCTCCTTCCAGATCTTTCCCGTCCCTGCCTCCGAACCATCCCTTGCCGAGAGGGACGATGCCTTTGGCCATCAGCTTGTTGATCAAAGCGTACATCTGGGAAGGCAGTGTGCTGGAGATGACGGCGACATCGCCGTAATCGTTCCCGCGGTCTGCATTGAAGCGGTCGAAGAAGCTGCTGAAGTACTCTTTGTTGAGGGTCTCGTTCTCGATGAGGGAAGCGCTCCGGGTGAGGTTCTCGCCGAGACCCAGGAAGTCGCTCACGGATTCCGGGGATTCCTTGACCACGGAGTAGCAGAACGAGTCGAACGTTCCGGCCTGGATGAGCCTGGTGTCCTTTCCCGTCTCTGTCTCCGCAAGCCTGTCCCTGATGCGTTCCTCCATCTCGGCGGCCGCGTTCCTGGTGAACGTCAGAAGGAGGATGTCCTTCGTCTGCACGTCCGGTTTTTTCAGGATGTTGACGTACCTGCTCACGATGGTGAAGGTCTTGCCCGTGCCCGGTCCGGCGTCCACCACGTAGAAGCCGTCCAGCCCTTCTGCTATGGCCTTCTGCGATGTGTTCGGCTCCTTAGCCATCGTATCCCTCCTCTTCCGTAATATCGGCAGGTTCACGGGTGCAGACCGAGAAGAAACCGCACTGTTTGCAGTCCTTACGCGGTTTCGGTTCGAATCTGGACCCGATTTTTCTCGAAGCGGATGCATGGTCTTCGGCCAGCTTCCCAAGGAAGCGGTCCATGGCGTCCGAGGGTATGAATAGGCCATCATCTATGGTCCAGTATTCCTCGTTCATTTGTTTGCAGAGTTTCTTCAAAGCATCTGTCACTTGTTTTTTTCCAGTCTTCGGTGTGATTGACGACATCACGGACTCGACAAGCCCGGCGTTGTCCTTCCATTCATCGGGCGGCAGTCCCGAGGACAATATCGGAGACACGAAAGAGCTCCAGTCATCATACATGGCCGTATACGATTTTATGTCGCGAAAGATCTCCCTCAGCGGTGAGCACGGATCGGCCAGGGCTTCCCACCTTGTCTCTTTCAGGAGATGCACGTCGACCGAATTGGAGAGCACGTTCGGACCTTTCAGGAATCCGTCGGTTCCGAAAACGTAGAACAGGCGGAAAACCGGCGTTCCGCCGTCCAACGCCTCTTTGGCCAGAGCGAGGTAGATCATGGGCTGGGTTTCCATATATTTCGCTTTCTTCACGTCAAGATTATTTGCGACGTCCGACGCTTTATGAAAACCGCCGGTCTTGTAATCGATCGAACAGTTTCCGATCATGAGGTCGAACTTGCCGTACATCGGATATTCGGAGGAGTCTACATCTCTCTCGGCATAGCTGCTGCACATGGCGAGCCCCTCGGATTCCATCAGCCGGTTCGGGTGCTTGCGCGAGGAGTTCTCGATGTCGAGCGGCACCGGATCCTTCCTGACGGCATCGATGAAGCTCATCAGGTTCATGAGGGCTATGCGGACGCGGTCCATGTCCAGCCTCTCCATGAGCGGGCAGGAGATCCCGGCATACATCCTTCCGATGAGCTCGGCGTAATGCTCCACTCCCTTTTCTTTAACGTGTTCGGGATGGCAGACATACAGTTCGGCGAAACTGTGGACCAGGTTGCCGAACTCCGTGCTCTCGCTGTCGGGCGTGCTCAGCAGGTCCCCGTAGTAGAACGCACGCGGGCAGTCGCAGTAGTTGTTGTAAGTGGATTTGGAGAATTTCCATTCGAGCTCGGTGTCCTTCCCTATCGTTTCGGTCCCCATCTCGGGGAAGACCTCGGGCTCGTCCCTGTACCACGACCCTTTCCTGACGGGCGCGACGTCTTTGAACGAAGATATGTGCCGTCTCCCGCCTTCGAGTTCGCATATTCCCTCGAACAACGAGGTCGGACGGGCCTCTTTTCCTTTCTTGGTGGCGTTCACGGCGTAGATGCGGGAGGTCCCCTGCTGTAGCAGGACCCTTAATTTCATCGCGTCCTTCTCGGCCTCTGCCTCCTTGTCGATGTACTGCCTTCCGACGATCTTGTTCCCCCACTCCTCGCCCATCCCGAGGAACGCCACGAAAGGACGGTCGACGAACACGGACCTGTGGCAGTCCGCCAGGAGCACGCCTCTCTTTTCGCTGTCCGGTATCTGCTCGTTATGATGCAGGTCCGACACGTTGTTAACGGCGTAGCTCATCTCGCCTATCAGCTGGAAAGTGACCTTTCTCTCGGTGAAGCCCAGCTCGTCCAGCAGCAGGCGGACCTGCGGCCTGCCCCTCTCGTTCACGACCAGGTCGCAGACCTCCAGGAACGTCATCTCCTTCAGGTTCCTCATGCACTCCGCCAGTTCCAGGGCCCTTCCTTCGATGTCCGGGGTCCTGGACAGAAGGAAGTTGTCGCGCTTCGCCTTCAGCGCGCCGCCGTATGCTGAGAATATCTCCCTGACATGCATGATCCTTACAGTATCGTAGGACATGCCGAGCGCGAGGAACCTCAGGTAATCCCTGACCTGGGAGAGGTCGCGGACGGTCATTGTGTTCTTGAACGGTATTCCGCGCCTGTACAGGGCCGTTCGGACGGCGTCGGCGATCCCGCTCTCAGTGTCCATCACTATCGCCACGTCCGTGGCGCGTTCCGCATCTATCAGGCTGACGACGTTCTCTGCGATTTGCCTGTCGTTGCCGATCATCCGTATCTCGTCGATCTCGAAGCTCTCGTCCTCCGCGACTATCTCTATCTCCTCGTGCCTGATCGGTATGAAATGCTTGTCCAGGTCGTCGAAGAGTTCTATCCCTATCACGGCGGTCCTTCTTCCGGTGAACATGTTGTCGGAGATGACGTAACCGGACCCGGCGTTTTCGTGATACGTCTCCGGGACGAATTCCCCCATGGCCTTCTCGACCGTCGGAAGCGCCCTGTACGAGTCGTATATCTTCCGCGACTGGCGCGAATAAAGGTGCTTCTCGACCTCCGACGTGTATCTCCTGATGTTCCTTATGTTCTCGATCTCGCCGTGGACGTACTTGAACCCGTATCCCGTCTCGTCGGATACGGCGGCGACGGCCTCCAGGTCGCTCATCGACGGCACCCCCAGGATCTGCATCGAGAGTTCTGCCGCCAATTGCTTCGGCGTGTATGCGAAACCTCCGATCATGGGCCTGTCTATCCGTCCGTTAAGGGCGGTTGCGAGGGGCGCGTCGTTCGTTATCACGATATCGAAGTCCCTCACTTCAGCATAAATCTCGTCGATGCTCTTGGTCCTGTACATCCGATGCCCTATCGTCCGGAGGGTAGTAATCCTTTCCATCGCATCCAACGGAATGCCGCTTCCGCCCATCGGCGGGATTAATTACCGTCACCGCTCTTCAGGTGGCGTGTCCGAACTGTATGTCGTGGAGATAAACGGAGACGGAGAGGCAGGATATCCGCAGAACGTCGTTGCCGAGATCGCGATATGCAGAGTGGACCTAGGTTCCAAGGATTTCGACACGGTCTACCACGAAGTGGTCCGGCTGGACCCCCTGGATATCGGCAAAGCATCCCTCGACTGGATGTCCGCCACTTCAGGCATGGATGCCAGGGAGCTGTATTTCGGCTCCCCGGCCTTGGAAATAGCGACGCATGTAAAGAGCATACTCGCAGGTTCCGATGTGGCGTGCTTCGACATCGGCGAGGTTTTCGGTAAATACCTACTTTACGAGCCCTGGGACCTGACCCACGAGGTATCGGTCATGCCATCGGTCTCCCTCCGGATACCCAGGAACGCGATTCCCGTACACGGCACGATGCTGAACGACAGGATCCGTTACGCTTATTCGGTGTTGTGCCCCGGCGACCCCGCCGACGTTGGCGAGGGGAGAAGAGCGATGCATCTGGCACAGATGACATCGCAGATCATCATCGTGCTTCGCTCCCATGGGCTCTATTAAAAGCGGAACATCTTCAGTACCGATCCGAAATGGGCGTCGGCCAACTGTGCCAGATATGAAGATATGTATAGCACTGCCAAAATTACCAGTAGAAGCAGAAGCAGCACCTTGGTAAAGGAGCCCGCATCCGACCACCATCCGATGCAAAGATAGATCAGAGCGAAGAGCACAGCTCCGAAGATCAAGAACAGCCATCCCTTCTCGCTGCGATAGTCCAGATATATCCTTCCCAGGCCCTGGAGCCCGATTATTCCGGGTATCGCCGCAAGGAGTGTCGCAATCAGCACGCTCTTGTCGGCGGGGAGCTTCTCCTCTCTATTCCCCGTCCGAGGTCCATTCATATCTGGCACATCGTCGTTTCTCGGTACGGAACTGTAGCATTTGGGGCATGTGACGCTAAGCGAAGGAACAATCTCTCCGCAGTTCGGACATCTTCTTTCGGTCATCTCTTTTCTCCCAGTTTGAAACCGGTGCAAACGGCGGACGCTATAAGCTTGCCTCCGCCGAACACCTTCACGTCGTAGTCGGACATCGAACGGGAATCGTTTATCAACACGGCCTCGGCAGTCAGCGGCCCCTCGGTGGCGGGCCTGTAATAGTGCACGTTGCACGACTGGCCGACGGCATCGCAGCCTATATTGCATGCCACGCAGAAAGCATGGTCTATCAGACCGAAAGTAGCCGCGCCATGGACGATCCCAAGGCTGTTCAGGATCTTTCCGCATATGGGCATCTGCGCTACCGTCTTCTCTTTCGATACGTGTACGAGAGTGATCCCCAGCTCTTCGGCGAAAGGGGCCTTGGACATGGATTCGATCCGGTCTATGTCATACCTGCAGCTCTCTTCAGTTATCGAAAGCAGCTCTGAACGGTCCATGCCGAAATATATGCAGTACTGTATTTAACCGGAACGCAATAAATCGCGGTACGGCACAACAGATTAAAGATGTTCGAGCCATGGAGGTAGCATGGCAGAAAGACTGACGGTCACGCAGCTCAATACCAGGGTGCGCTCCATACTGTCGGAGTCCCATGCCGTCAATGACGTTTGGGTCATCGGCGAGGTGTCCAACCTCAAACTCTATCAAAGCGGCCACTACTATTTCACGCTGAAAGACGAAGGCAGCCAGATAAGCTCGGTGCTGTTCAGGGGTTCCAGGGGCAGGATCGATTTCGAGCCCAGCGACAACATGAAGGTTTCGGCCTTCGGACACGTAGACCTGTACGTGGCCAACGGCAAATACCAGTTCATCGTCGAGACCATGACCCCCTCCGGGATAGGCGACCTGTTCCTGGAATATGAGATGCTCAGGAAGAAGCTCGAGGCCGAGGGGATGTTCGACACATCGAGGAAAAGGAAGCTCCCCGTGTATCCCAAGGTCATAGGCGTGGTCACGTCGGAGAGCGGGGCGGTCATCCACGACATAGTCACCACTTCGGGGAGGCTTTTCCCGGCGGACATCCTCCTTGCGCCCGCCCAGGTCCAGGGAGAAGGTGCCGCCGAATCCATCGTCAGGGGGATCGAGGCCCTCAACAGGGAAAAAGTAGACGTTATAATAGTCGGCAGGGGAGGCGGGTCCATCGAGGACCTTTGGGCTTTCAACGAGGAAAATGTAGCAAGGGCGATCTCCTCCTCTCAGGCCCCGGTCATATCGGCGGTCGGGCACGAATCAGATTTCACCATTGCCGATTTCGTCGCCGACGTGAGGGCCCCCACGCCCACGGGGGCCGCGGAGCTCGCCCTCCGTGACAAACGGGAAGTGATCAAACAGGTGGACGGTTTCGGAATACGCATGGGCAGGGCGCTCTACCATGTATCCGCGACGATGCGCTCGCGCCTCGAACTGGCCGGTTCCAAATTGGCGGTCGGCCGTCAGTACGAGAGGCTCTCTATGTTGGAGATCCGCGTGGGGCAGCTTTCGGAGAAGGCCGACGCTGCGCTCAGATCCTCGGTGCTGGGTATGAGGTCCCGTTTCAACGCGGTCGATTCCAAGATATCCCCTGCTGCGGCGCAACGTACGGTAACGTCGCTGAAAGACCGCCTTTCCTTCCTGTCGGAAAGAATGAAGCTGGCCATACGGCGGCGCCTGAAGGATGCGGAATCCAAGATGGATGCGATAGACCAGCGTTCCTCGGCACTCAACCCCCGCAGCGTGTTGGACAGGGGGTACAGCTATGTGACCGACTCCGAGGGCCATGCCCTGACGTCGGCCAGGTCGCTCTCCGAGGGGTCCATGGTTTCCATTTCGTTCCGCGACGGCGGTGCCGAAGCGGAGATAAAAAAGGTGAACTACTATGAACGAAGACATTGAGAATATGAGTTTCGAGGAATGCATCACGGCACTCGAAGCGCTGGTGAAAGAGCTTGAAAGCGGAACCCTCGACCTGGACAAGAGCCTCGAAGTATACGAGCGCGCCACCGTCATGAGGGACCGATGCAAAAAGATACTTGAAGAGAGCGAGCGCAGGGTCCAGAAGATCACGGAGAGCTCGGAAGGAATCAAGAGGTCAGACCTTAAGATTGAGTGACCACAGTCTGAAGCACTGCTTCCTGGCCCATACGTCCGTCTCGGAGTACAGGTCCGTGCCGTGGAAGTACAAGTCGCTGAAGGCCAGCCTCAGGGAGCCGGAGAGCTCCCCTTCGCGCAGATTCTTGCTGTTGAACGACCCGAATATGGACTTCAGTCCTATCAGGAGCACCTCCACCGCGTCGTGGCCCCTTGCGAAGTCGATGGGGTCGTATCCTTCCGACATCTCGTCGTTCAAGCGGCGCAGAAGTTCGTTCCTGCTCACGCTCACGTTCATCGAGGCGCTGACCACCTCGTTCACAAGCTGCTTTACGTCGGTCTGAAGGGTTTTGCGGTCGACGAACCTTTCGAAGTCCAGGTTTCTGAAGGAAAGGCTCAGTTTTAGCTTGTCTGAAATGTACATGAGGAGGCCGACGGGATAACATGCCGACACTATCGCGTCGAACACGGGTCCATATCTTCTTTCGAATTCCTCAAGTTCGCCGGCATCGGCGTATTCGCAAAGGATATCGTCCAGGGCCGGACTCCCGATCATCATCATCTCCAGGTCTCTGCGGTCGGTCTGGAATATGGGCGGGGTGCGTTTCTTCCCCGTTATCCTGTCCAGGTCGGAATCCACGATGCCGACGACGGACACGAGGCCTCGTCTGCTCCAGCACTCGTCCACGGATTTTCGGACGTTGTCTTTGGAATGGCCTATGACTATCTTCACATGCTCTTTGTCGCTGAACTTGCCGTAAAGCCTGCCGTCGGTGATCCCTTCGACCACGAGCACCGTGTCCTCTGCCGAAGACATCAGCATCGTTATCTCATTCGCAATGTCTGCCGGCGTCAGTGTTTCCCGCATTGTTAGCTTTCAGCTCCCTTGCCATGTCCCATTTGTCATGGATGATCTGAGGCGAATGGGTCGCTATGACGAACTGAAGGTCCCTGAGCCGCGCCAGATCGACGAGTATCCCGCCAAGCTTCTGCTGCCATTCCACGTGCAGGGAGTTCTCGGGCTCGTCCAGCACCACCAGCGAACCGTGTTCCGTCTGGAAAAGCAGACGGTACATGATGACCATTATCTGTTTCTCTCCCGAGGAAAGCGATACCAGCGGCAGCTCCTTGCCGCTGTTGAGCCTGACCGTCAGGTTGTCCTTTTCGTTTATCTCTATGGTCTTCTTCATCAGAAGTTCGTTGACGATGTCCTTGAAGACGACGATGGACTCTGCCAGCTGGTAGAATTTCCTGATATAGTCGTTCAGGCCGAAAGCCAGGTCCTGGTAGTCCTTCCTCTTCTTGGTGGTCAGGTCATGGCGCTCCGGCGGGAAGCGGAGGCCGGAGGGCATCTCGGGCTCCAGCCCTGCCCCCTTCATGAAATCCAATTTGGCCTTGAGGTCCTTGAAAAGGAACACAAACTCCCCGTCGGAAAGGTCAGGGCGCTGGGAATCCTCGGGCTGCAACAGGGAGCTGTTGTCCTTTGCATATCTGATGCGGTCTCTCAGCTCGGCCGCGTAGACCGAGATGGCCGGGACGTAATGGCCGTCTTTCTTCCTCACTATCTGCCTCTCCGGAGAGATATATGTCACCTGGAACATCCTGCGGAGCTCCGATTCTTCGACCGTTTGCTCGAGTTCGTTCTTCTGCACCAGCACTTTCGTGCCGTTGCGGTTCTCGACGATGAGGGTCATATCTCCTGAGAAGTTGACGTCCATCCTCTCGAAAGGCATGGGCGAGAGCACATCGAACTCTCCCTTCAGGAGGGCTACGACGGCCCGCATGATGGTGGATTTGCCGAATCCGTTGCTGGAATAGATGAAGGTCACAGGTCCCTGGTTCAGACTGACGCTGCAGTCGCATTCGTCGAAGAGCCCGTAAATGGTAATCGTTCTGATCTTCATCGTGTCCGCATGTCCTTAAGCATATTTTAAGTACCCGTTACCCTGACCGAGAGCTATCTTTATTTCCGTTGAACAACTCTGCGCCACGATGGAAGCCGAAAAAACATTCTTCGAAGTCAAAAAACTCATCTCCTCCGGCAGCATCGATGCGGCGGAAGCGATGCTCTCCGACCTGGCGTCCTCTTCCGGCGACCCATTCGTCCGCATCCAGTGCGCGTCGGTGATGATGATCGTCGGAAGGAACGTATCTTCCGAAAAGGTCCTAGAAGAACTGTACGGAGACCTTCCTGAAGATTCCGGGACGCTGTTCCAGATAGCAAGGGCCATGAGGGGCCTGGGGAGGGCAGATATGGCGGCGGAGATCCTGTCAGGTTTGGAGAAGGATGACGACGTCATGAGGGAGTACGCCCTCGTCCTTAATCTGCTGGGACGTTACGGCGATTCCGTTTCCGCCACGGCAAAGATATCCGCCCCTTCGGTCCGGGACAAGGTCCTTACCGCCGACGGGCTGTCGGCTTCGGGACGTTCGCAGGAAGCCGTAGAGCTGACCGGAGGCCTTTTGAAAGAATATCCAGAGATCTACGATGTGCAGCGCTCATATTGCACGGCAATGATATCGGCGGGTATGGACAAGGAGGCCGTGAAGTATGCGAGGGGTCTTCTCAAGAAGGACAAGAATTCTCCCGACGCCAACGCGGTCGCCGCATACGTAATGCACGTGGAGGGAAAGAGCCAGTCCGCAGGAGCATTCGCATCTGCGGCATTACGTTCCGACTCATCTCACCTGGGGGCAATGGAGGTTCTCGCGCTGAGCCTGATGGAGAAAGGGAAGTTCAGGGAGGCCAGCATCGTTGCCGGCGCCATGAACGAGAAGGAGCCGGGAAATCCGGCCGCGGTAAAGATACTCAAGGAATGCGGCGGAAAGAGCTGATCAGTGCCTGTATATGCGGTTCCGGATGTTGAAATCGCTTACTCTGCGCGCCCTCTTGCCCCTGTTCCTCGCGACCTCCTTCCAGAATCCGGGCATGAAGAACAGCAGCGCCGTGGCGATCTCGAGACGTCCCAGGAACATGATCACTATCATGACAGCCTTAACTATCGGGTCCAGCGTGTACAGCGTGTCATAGGGACCGTATTCTCCTATCGAGGCTCCCGTGTTGCACACCGAAGTTACGGCCAACCCTATGGAATCGACGGGCAGCACACCCATGATCATGAATATGACCCCCGCTATTACAATGGTGATGGCGAACAGTGCCAGTGTTATGAAGGAGTTTATGACTGCAGACTCTTCCACGCTGTCGCCGTCCATTTTTACGTCGTAGACGGCCATCGGATACAGCGTTTTGTAGATGCTGTTCTTGATGTATTTCCCTATTATGACGAAGCGGTACATCTTCACTCCTCCGGCAGTGGACCCGCTCATGCCGCCGACAAAGGCCACTATGAGAAGGAGTATCGAGCAAAGCGGCACGGGCCAGATGGCCGGGTCTGTGAAATTGACAACCGCGAATCCCGTGGAGGTGCCCATCGAGACGACCGTGAACAGGGAATCGGCAACCGTCTCGGCCAGATAATAAAGTTCCAGATTCCTGCTGGCATTTATGAGCAGCGCAGATATCAGTATGCTTATTCCGACGTACCAGTAGATCGTCCATCTGAATTCCGTGTTTTTCGCATAGGGTTTCAGCTGCCCTTTGTAAAGGCCTTTGAAATGTATGTAGAAGTTCGTACCTCCCAGAAGCATGAAGGCTATGACGATAACCTTGACGATGTAGTCATAGTCGCTCATGCTGTTGGCGTTGTTGAGGAATCCCCCGGTCGAGACGGTCGAAAGGGTCATGCATGCGGAATCTATGGTGCCTACGCCGAATAAGATCAGAAGGATGGCTTGGACGACCGTCAGGAGGATATAGATGAGCAGGAAGCTCTTTGCGGAATCCTTGAGCCTTACAGAAAAGTTTTTTGTCCCGGAACCCGACATCTCGTTGATCGAGAATCCCTTTCCGCCTATGCCCATTATGGGGAGCATGTAAAGGAATATCAGGATTACCGATACCCCTCCTATCCACTGGGTCATAGACCTCCAGAGGAATAGGCTCTGCGGGAAGGAATCGAAGTCCCTGACCATCGTGTATCCTGTGGTGGTCACCCCGCTTACGGACTCGAACAGAGAGTCCATCAGCGGCATGCCGTACATTACGTAGGGGGTGGCGCCGACAATTATCATTATCAAAAACGCGCCGCCTATCATCAGAATCCCGGAAGTGGCCTGGAGGCCCTCCTCGCCTTCTCTGAACAATATGAGGACTACGAGACCGACCAGCACGAGGAAGAAGATCGGCGTGAGGAAAATATCATAATCCTCTCCGTAGTAGATCGCGGTGACGAACGGTGCTACCATGGAGATGCCCATCATGAGCATTATCATGCCCAAGGAATGGAGCACCGTGTTCTTCCAGCGGGCCCCCTTGCTTATTTTCGTCTCGTCCTCCAGCAGCGACAAGGATCACAACCCCGGCAAATTCTTTCCAAGCAGCTTTTTCACAGCAGACATTTTTGACATGTAGGCGTATATCAACACCCTGTCCCCGTCCCTGAAGTTGGTGTCGTACCGGGGGTATATCACCCTGCCGTTGCGGACCACAGCGGCAAAACGGGTCCCGTCCGGAATATCCAGGTCCCCGAAGAAACGGTTGAAAAGAGGAGACCTTTCATCTATCTTTACGCTGAAGAAGAACTCGTTGTCATGCTTCATCTTCAATATCGAGTCCTCGTCGGAGATCAGGCCCTTGGTTATCTCGTTGGCGATTATCAGGTGGTATCCTATTATCGTCTCTATCCCTGTGAAGCGGAATATGTCGTTATATTCCCTCGTCAGATATCTGGAGATGACCTTCCTGGTACCGAACTTCAGCGATGCCATGCAGGCAAGGAGGTTCTTCTCGTCCGCCTCGGTGACGCTGATGAGAACGTCCGCCCTCCCCACGTTCTCGGTTTTGAGGATGTGCGGGTCCAGAGAGTCCGAGTTGACCACGATGGCATCCGTAAGGGTGCGGGCGGCCTCCCTGCAAAGATCTTTGTCCTCTTCGATTATCTTGACGTAGACCTTCTTGTCCATTTTGCTTAGGGCCTTGGCGACGTTCATTCCGACCACCCCGGCCCCCAGTATCACAAATTCCAGGGCCTCCTCCTCGATCCCGACCATCTTGTTGAAGGCCTCGATCCCTTTCTCGCTGCCGATGACGGTGATCCTGTCCTCCGGACGGACCTCGGCTGTTTCTACGTCTATAATGACCCCGTCCCCGCGGTATATGCATACGATGTTGCACTCATCCGGTATGTCCAGGTTGAGTATCACGTTGCCCACTATGCTCTGGTCGCCACCGACCCTGAATGTCGCAATAGCCAGCCCCAGAGATTTGATAGTTTCGTAATCGACCACGTTCTCGAGCGTGGCCAGCTTGAATATCTTGTTGGAGCTTATTATCTCGGGGGATATGATCATGTCCACGCCCGGGTCCCCCTCGCCTGTGGTCTTGACCATGTAGTCCGGGTTCTTGATTGTGGCCACCGTGCGCAGCGAAGGCTTGTATTTTTTGGACATCATGCAGATGAAAAGGTTCAGGCCGTCGGACGGAAGCGTAGATACGATGATGTCCGCATCGTGCTTCTCTATTGCCAGCTCCAGTATCTTAGGGTTGGTCCCGTCCTCGTGGAGAACCGATACGTTGAGCAGATTCTTGACGTTGTCAGCCTTCAAGGCGTCCTTTTCGATCATCATCACGTTGTGGACGGCTGATAGGGTCTCTGCGGAAGTATATCCGACGTTTCCCGCGCCGATAATGATAATGTTCATCTGAGTTCCGTCCTGAGATGTTCGGTCCCGTTATATCGGTTGTGCTTGTAAGTTTCATCTGGAACTTAAGACCGACGCCCCTTCAATCCTGATGGGGATGTAAATGCTTTTCGTATTCTCCCGGCTTCCCGGAGCGCGGAATCTCCGAGAAACGGCCGAATGGCCATATGGAGGCTATCGCGTAATATAAATCACGGGACTATGATTCGGGCGCCATGTGGAAGCAAGTAAGCGAGGATTTCTGGAAGGAGAACCGCGCGTCCAAGGTCGGAGACGTCTCGGATGCCGTGAGCGGCATCATCGGCGAGGTGCGTGCCGGCGGTGACAAGGCGCTGTTCGAGCTTACCAAGAAGTTCGACAGACAGGAGCTCGGGCGTCTGGAGGTAACACGCGAAGAGATCGAAGACGCATACGATTCTGTAGACCAGGAGATAGTCGACGAACTGGAGAACGCGGCATACAACATCGAGCGCTTCCATGAGATGCAGGTGCCTCCAGACATGTGGCTCAGGGAGGTGGAGCCCGGCATAACTTTGGGCGTCAAGAGCACGCCCCTTGAGAGGGTCGGTTGCTATGTCCCGGGGGGAAGAGCATCATATCCCAGCACAGCTCTGATGTGCATTATCCCGGCAAGGGTCGCGGGCGTCGGCGAGATAATCTGCTGTACCCCCGCGCCGGTGAACCCGGCGACGCTGGTAGCCATGGACATCGCGGGAGCGGACGAGATATTCAAGCTGGGCGGCGCGCAGGCGGTGGCGGCGATGGCGCTGGGCACCGGAAGCGTTCCCAAGGTGCAGAAGATCGTCGGCCCCGGAAACGTGTATGTCACGGCAGCAAAGATGATGCTCCGTAACGAGGTGGAGATAGACTTCCCGGCAGGACCCAGCGAGATAGGGGTGCTTGCCGATTCGGGTGCGGTATGCGAATATCTGGCTGCGGACCTCATAGCGCAGGCGGAGCACGACCCTTCATCGGCAAGCCTGCTGATAACGGACGACCCCGGACTTCCCGGTCTCGTTTGGGAGGCCATGGAGCACATGATCGACGACCAACCCAGGAAGAGCATCATACTGAAGGCTCTGGAGAACTCCGGTTACATCGTTGCGGGAGACATGGACGAGGCGGTCGGGATGATGAACCGCATCGCCCCGGAGCACCTGTCCATACAGACATCCGACCCGATGGCCACCCTTTCGAAGGTCAGGAACGCAGGGTCGATATTCGTAGGTCCCTATACTCCGGTTGCCGCCGGCGACTATGCGTCGGGGACCAACCACGTGCTGCCCACGGCCGGGAACTCCTCGACCGCTTCCGGCCTGAACGTGGCCCACTTCCGTAAGACGTCCACAGTGCAGATGCTGACCCGCGAGGGGCTGGAGACCCTTGCGCCGACCATTGAGACTTTGTCCACATCGGAAGGACTACACGCCCACTGCGATTCGGTGAGGGTCCGCTTCGACGATGCGGAGTGAGATGATGGACAGCTTAGACCTCTACGACCCCAACCTATACATCAACAGGGAGCTCTCGTGGCTCGAATTCAACAGGAGATGCCTCGACGAGGCCAACGACAAAGGGGTCCCCCTGCTCGAGCGACTGAAGTTCCTGGCCATATGCTACGGGAACCTTGACGAGTTCTTCATGATCCGCGTCCCGGGCATCGTAAACGGGATCGTGGCCGGCGCACCGATACTCGATGCTCCGGACATAGAGCACGACACCAACCGTCTGCTTTCCAAGATCAACTCCAAGGTGGAGGGCCTGCTCGAGGGATACAACGCATGCTGGCTGGAACTCAGGTCCGCCCTTTCGGAGAACGGGATAAGGATCCTGTCCATCGACGGCCTCTCCGATGAGCAGATGGAGGCGGTGGACTCCTTCTACAACGACCGCATCCACCCTCTCCTGACGCCTCTCGCGCTGGATGTGTCGCATCCGTTCCCTTTCATCTCGAGCAACACTCTCAGCCTGGCAGTGAAGATGGAGGGGCTCAGCGGCCAGGTGATGTATGCGAGGATAAAGATGCCCCTCGGGCCCTTCAACCGCTTCGTACGGATACCATCCGAATCATCTGGCCTTGACTACGTCCTCCTGGAGGACATGGTGCGCCACAACGTGCAGAAGCTTTTCCCCGGTTTCAAGATCAACGGGGTTTACGCCTTCAGGGTCACCAGGAACGCGGACACAAAGGTGACGATCGACGAGGCTTGCGACCTCATGTCGGCCGTGG
The DNA here is from genome assembly GCA_002497195.1 of Methanomassiliicoccaceae archaeon UBA354. Lineage (GTDB taxonomy): Archaea > Thermoplasmatota > Thermoplasmata > Methanomassiliicoccales > Methanomethylophilaceae > VadinCA11. Next base: position 21,235 of record DAMX01000090.1, read on the forward strand.
AGGAGTCCATCGAAGGCAGGGGCACAGGTTTCCCGGTCAGGATGGTCACCGAGTCCGCCATGCCCCAGGACATGGTGGAGCTTTTCGGCAAGAATCTGGACCTCGGGCTGGAGCAGATACACAGGTCGGATTCGCCATTGATGCTCAACAGCCTCTGGGAGCTCTACGACCTCAACATGCCCCGTCTCAAGGAGAAGGAATTCAGGCCGTACTGCCCTCCGGAGCTGGCAGAGGGCTCGTCTATCTTCGAGGCCGTAGCCAAGAGGGACTGGGTGCTCTACCATCCGTACGAATCTTTCGGGATAGTAGTCAGGTTCCTGCAGGAAGCGGCCCACGACCCTGCCGTCCAGAGCATAAAGATATGCCTGTACAGGATAGGCAAGGACCCATCCATAATCCAGGCGCTCAGGGACGCCAGGGAGAGAGGTAAGACCGTCTCGGTCCTGATGGAGATACGGGCGAAATTCGACGAGACCAACAATATACAGCTTGCGAAAAGCATGGAACAGCTGGGCATACATGTGGTCTTCGGGCCCCTGGAGCTCAAGGTCCATTCCAAGCTCCTGCAGGTGGTGCGCCTCGAGGGGAGCCATCTTGTCAGGTACACCCATATGAGCTCCGGCAACTACAACGTCAGCACCGCCAAGCAGTACGCCGACATCTCTTTCCTGACGGTGAACGAGGAGATAGGAGAGGACGTCGGCGAACTTTTCAACTCCCTTACCGGCTACTTCGGACCCAGGGAATACAAGCAGCTGCTGGTGTCCCCTCTGAACCTGAAGGACTCCCTCATCGAAAAGATACGGCGCGAGATCGAGCGCAAGGAGGAGACCGGCAGCGGATACATCGCGCTGAAGGCCAACGGCCTCATAGACGCCGACATCATCGCAAGCCTGTACAGCGCCTCCATCGCGGGCGTGAAGATAGAATTGAACATCCGGGGGCTGTGCTGCCTCCGTCCCGGGATAGCCGGAGTATCCGACAACATACGCGTCGTGAGGGTCGTCGACAGGTTCCTCGAGCATGCGCGCATCTACTACTTCGAGAACGGGGGCGACCCGGAGATGTACATGGGTTCTTCGGACATAATGCCGAGAAACCTTCTCGCGAGGGTCGAGACGCTGTTCCCGATACTCGACAAGGAGATGCTGGTCTCCATCAGGGACAACATCCTTCGCGTGCACCTCGACGACAACGTCAAGGCCAGCGAGCTGACCGCCGACGGTACGTATGTTCCGGTGGCAAGGAAGAAGAAGGATACGGCGGTCAGGTCGCAGAAATGGTTCATCGACCACAGAGGGTGCTGGCATGGCTGAAAGCAGGACCGTCGCCTTCATAGATGTGGGGACCAACTCGATCCATGTGCTGGTGACCCAGTTCTTCCCGGACTCCGTGGGCACTCCGATATTCGACGACAAGGAGTCCGTGAGGCTCGGCCAGAATCTATTCGCCGAGGGATACATCGACCAAGAGACCATCCAGAGGACGAAACTGGTCATAGGACGTTTCGTCAGGATAGCCAAGGACATGGGTGCGGAGGAGATATTCGCCTTCGCGACATGCGCCGCACGCGAGGCCTACAACAGGAACGAGCTGCTGGACGCGGCATCTGAGGCCGGCATAGATCTGAGGATCATATCCGGCACCGAGGAGGCCAGGCTGGCGGGCCTCGGCGTGTTCGGACCTTACGGACCTCCGGACAGGTGCGTCGACATCGACCTAGGAGGAGGAAGCACCGAGATAAACCTCTGCAAAGGCAGCGAGATGATATTCTTGGACAGCCTCATGGCCGGGTCTGTGCGTTTCTCCTACGGGCTGGGTATAGAACAGCGCGGGACGGTGTCCCGTTCCGACTACGAAAAGATACTCCGTGCGGTGGACAAGGTGGCAGATAATGCGGCCAACAGACTCAGGGAGATCGGATTCGACAGGGCGATGGGGTCCTCGGGCACCATGATAAACCTGGCCGAAATGTGTGCGGCCCGCAGGGACGGCGACGCTTCTTTCATGACGAAAAAAGAGCTTTCGGAGCTGATGAAGGACCTTTGCGCCATGGACGAAGTCCAGCGCCGCAGCGTGCCCAGGATGAACCCCGGAAGGTCGGATATAATCATCGGAGGAGGAGCGATAGCAGAGGAGCTTATGCACCTTTTCGAGATAGACAAGATATTCATCAGCGACCGCGGGCTGAGGGAAGGGATGCAGTTCGACTATCTTTTGGGAAAAGGCAGGAAGGAGTTCAACCTCAGGCGATCCTCTGTGATGACGCTCGCCAGACGCTGCGGTTTCAACGAGAAGCACGCATCGCAGGTCAACATGCTCACGATGCAGATGTTCGACAGCATGAGGGATCTGGGCCTGCACTCGATGAACGGCGATGTCAGGGAGCTTCTGGGATATGCGGCGACGCTCCATGACATAGGGGAATTCATCAGCTACAACAAGCACAACGTCCACTCCTACACTATAATATTGAATTCTAACATGCCTGGTTTCACCCCGACTGAACTGGAGGACATGGCTCTGATCGCAAAGTTCCACCACAAACGGTTCCCCGGGTCGAACCATAAGCTCCTCAAGGAGCTTACCAGACAACGGGCGAAGACCGTCCGCTACTGCGCGATGATGCTCCGCATGGCCGATGTTCTGGACAGACACAGGTCCTCGCCGGTGGACAGCATGCGCGTCCTCGCGGTCGGAGGCAATGTGCTCATAGACCTGAAGTCCAAGGAGGACCTGAGCATGGAGGTCTGGAAGCTGGAAGAGCTCTCCGAACCGTTCAGAGACGTATTCGGGTCGGAACTTAGGATC
>DAMX01000090.1:24211-24367 GCA_002497195.1 Methanomassiliicoccaceae archaeon UBA354
GTATTCGGGTCGGAACTTAGGATCTGCGCATCGGGGTGGGGGGAAGCGAAGATATAGGTCCCGAGGCAGGAACGCCCCGTCAGATGATATTTGCGGCCGTCGGGCTTCAGGGCCCTTCTCCGGACGCACCTTTTCGTTAGGAACCATTAAATTAAG
>DAMX01000090.1:24639-24842 GCA_002497195.1 Methanomassiliicoccaceae archaeon UBA354
TTGCATGGATTAACGTCCGTTTCCCGCTTTAAAATCCCTTATATCCCTCGGGGTCGATCCTGAGGGATATCCCCTTTTGAACCGCCCGACTCTCGATCTCGTCCCATGCCCCGCGGAGCAGATCCAGTTCCTCGGGGGATGTCTGCACCAGGGCGCCGTCCCCGTAGCAGCGGAACCTCACCTGCGCCACTCCGGCCGTATTC
>DAMX01000106.1:0-2752 GCA_002497195.1 Methanomassiliicoccaceae archaeon UBA354
ATATAGCTCCCTGTACGCCGTAGGGAAGAGTTAGGAAGTAGTATTGGGGCCGAAAGAACATAGGAGATAGAAAATATGGCCTACGGAGACGACAGGAACAGAGGATTTAGAGACAACAGGGAGCCCAGGGAGATGTTCGACACCACCTGCTCCGACTGCGGAAAAGAGTGCCAGGTGCCCTTCAAGCCCACCGACGGAAGGCCCGTCTACTGCAGGGACTGCTTCCAGAAGCACCGCCCCGCTGACAGGGACGGCGGCAACGGTGGCAGGCGCCAGAGATACTGAGCTTTTCAAGTTCACTGCGATCTAAAACCTTTTACGTATTCACTTACGCTTTTGATTTTTCGAATTTTTCATGTCGATCATCATCTTCGACATCATCGCCACCTTCAGCACGGCGAACGACATCACGATGCCGGCCACTCCGATTATGAGCAAAGCGACACCTGAGCCCTCGTATCCCATAAGATACATCCCCAGTCCGATGAATGCGACTGCAGCCGAAATGAAAAACGCCATCTGAGCGGCACGGGAGCCCTGTTTCAAGTCCACGACAAAGGCACCGTACGGCAGATATTTAATCCGAATGCAAAGAAAAGAAAGTAGTTTGAAGGGTTTCTGTCCTGAAGATCAGACGATCTTCTTTCCGGAGTTGGGACCTACCCCTTCGTCGTAGACCGCCGTGACCTTGAACTTCCACAGAGCTTTCGCGTGCATGTTGGCGCCTGCGAGGGCCTTGTTCAAATTGTCTACGTCCGACCCCTTCTCCTCGCGCCCGAGGACTGTCGCCTGCATCTCAAAGGCCTTGGGGCCCGCACTGACCAGGATGGCGACCTTCTTGTTCTCGGCCATGTACTCTGCGGACCTTTTCATCAGGATCTCGCCGACAGTGATGACGTCGCTGCCGATGGTTCCAAAGCTTCCGCATACTATAGCGTGAGGCTGTCCGGCCGCATTCGCGGTCACCATGACCTTTGTCGTTCCTTTGTCGTTCATTATGTCAAGAACTTCCTTGGGGATTGCTACCATGATTTATCACCAATCATAAACGGTAACAAAAGTATATCTAACAGGAAGTTACAGCGGTGTTATCCTAGAAGCCGGCTCCCGTCGACGGGCTTCGAAATCCTCACTTGGTCCTTTTGAGCTTCGACTTGTTCTTGCCCTTTGAACCGGTCATGTCATAGGCGCAGATGATGACGATCAGAGCGACTACACTGGCGATTACTACAGAGAACTCGGCTAATTCAAACATGATGGCTCCAACGGCCGGTGCATATTTATGGCTTTTCAATGGGCCTGAGGTGCTGTACCACAAGCTGGACCTTTCCACCCTTGAAGTACGGTATCGACGTGCAGGAATATTCAGTGTCGCTTCCGGGTATCACACGGGGCTTGCTGCAGTGTACCGGCGCCTGCATAGTGATGACATTGCAGTCCACACAGCATGTGGTGCGCCCTAGGAGACGGTAGCACTTGATGCCTATGACATCGTCGGCGGACTTGTTGAAGACCTTGAGGGCTGCACGGTTCATCCATACGATCGTGTGCTCCGAATCATGGATGATTATTAGGTCATCTATCTCATCCAGGACCATGTTGAGCAGAACGTCGGCAAATCCCTCTTCTTCCATTTTATCACCATTTGATAATCGCATTGAAGATATTAAACCTGGCGGGGAAGAAAGGGCAGTGCAACGCATGCAACGGATACGGAATATGTGGGTATCCTCTATGCAACCCACGATTTTCTGTAAAAATACTGACAAATCCGTAATCTGATTTCGAATCTCGAATTTGGATGCCCGATCATTTAGACATTTTTTTATATGGACAACATATAGCCCACTGAATGACTTATGATGTTATCATCGTCGGGGCTGGCCCTGCGGGTCTCACCGCAGGCATATACGCCAGGTCCAAGATGATGAATACGCTTATTATCGAATCTGGCCGCGTAGGCGGTCAGCTTGTCAGCCTATATCCGGAGAAGGGGGTGCACAACTTCCCCGGCTTCGAGAGCGTGCAAGCCCGCAAGCTTTCCGACCGCCTCTATGCCCAGGCCGAAAACCTGGAGTGCAAGATCCGAGAAAAAGAGAAAGTGCTCGAGATAAATGATGGCAAAGAGGACCTTGTGGTCGTTACCAACAAAGGCGAATATCACACGCTTACGGTCATTATAGCCATAGGAATGGGCGATTTCAACCCCAGGAAGATGGACGTTCCCGGAGAAGACGAGCTTTTCGGCAAAGGGGTTTCATATCTGCTGCCGGTCAAGGAAGAGCTTGTGGGTCAGAAGGTTACCATGTTCGGAGGCGGAAACAGCGCCATCGAGATGGCACTTATCGCAGACTCTGTCACCGACACCACGATCGTACACAGAAGAGGGGAGTTCCGGGCGGACGAGATGAACGTGGTCAGCCTGGAAAAGAGCAACATCCTGAAAGTCCTGAACGCAGAGACCCTATCCTTCAACGGAAACGGCAAGTTGAAATCCGTCACCGTGAAACAGGACAACAGGACCTTCGAGATACCGACGGACCTGGCAGTGATCAACATCGGAATCAAGTCGGACCTGGGAATACTTTCCAAATGGGGATTGGAGCTTACCGGCGAAGGTCTGGTGAAGGTCGAACCCGACATGTCTACGAACAGACGCGGCATATTCGCCTGCGGAGATGTGGTGGACTACCCCGGGAAATACAAGCAGATAATCACGGCTTGCGGAGAGGCCGCGAACGCCGTGCAGATG
>DAMX01000026.1:0-153 GCA_002497195.1 Methanomassiliicoccaceae archaeon UBA354
GGCCTTCAGCGCCCTGGACCCCCTCATCAGGAGCGACATGCAGGACGAGCTCATCAGGATACAGTCCAAACTAGGTAAGACCGTGGTATTCGTCACACACGACCTGGACGAGGCCCTGAAGATGGGGGACCGGATAGCTCTCATGAAGGACGG
>DAMX01000026.1:453-4070 GCA_002497195.1 Methanomassiliicoccaceae archaeon UBA354
TTCGTCAGAGAAGTGGACCGGACCAAGATCTTGACCGCGGGCCTGTTCATGAGGAAGCCCAGGAGGGTCCTGTACGTCACACAGGGCCCGAGGACCGCGCTGAAGCTCATGGACAGCTCGGACAGGAACGATATGCTGGTCATAAACCGTGACAACCGCCTTCTCGGAATGGTAGAGTCCGACGACGTGCTCCGTGCGGTACAGTCGGGAGACAAAGACCTTTCGAAAGTGGTCATCAAGGAGATTCCTGCAGTGGGCCCGGACACTCCCATGAAAGAGGTAATACAGATAATGGTGACCACGGACTTCCCCATCCCCGTGGTGGACGGGGACGGCGTATTCCTGGGAGTGGTGAGCCCTTCGGTGGCCGCCGACACCATGGGGCCGGGAGGTGAGGAATGATGTCTTCTCCCGTAGGGGTCTTCGCGGACAAGCTTGTGGACTTTATAGAGTACTACTTCGGCTGGCTGCTGACGCTGTTCAAAGAAATCCTTGATCTGGCACTTGAACTGCTGGGATACGTTCTGAACTATCCCGGTCCGGCATTGTTCATACTGGTGCTAATAGGCGTTTCGGTGCTGATCACCAAACGCATCGTCCTACCGCTGCTCATCGGCGCGGCCTTCTGCATAATCTGGTGGATGGGATACTGGGAGAGCTCGATGGTCACGCTCAACATGGTGATTGTGGCTACTGCCGTAGCCGTTATCATAGCGGTCCCTTTGGGGATCTGGGCGGCCAACAGCGAGAATGCGAATCCCGTCATCAAGGCCTTGATGGACTTCATGCAGACCATGCCCGCCTTCGTATACCTGATACCGGCGGTCATATTCTTCGGGCTCGGAGCGGTCCCCGGTGTGATCGCCACGGTCATATTCGCAATGCCCCCGGTCGTAAGGCTTACGAACCTGGGCATAAGACAGGTCCCCAGGGAGATGAACGAGGTCGCGGACGCCTTCGGATCGACCGAATGGCAGAAGCTAACCAAGGTTCAGCTTCCTATCGCTATGCCCTCCATCATGGCCGGCATCAACCAGTGCATAATGCTCTCGCTGTCGATGGTCGTCATCGCCGCAATGATCGGCGGAGGAGGACTAGGCGGAGATATCGTGTATGCGCTCAGCAGGATCGACATCGCCATGGGATTCGAGGCAGGCTTGGCAATAGTGCTGATCGCAGTGACGTTGGACAGGCTGACCCAGTCTTTCAAAGAAAAAGCATTAGCATAAGAATACGGGAGGTAAGAAATGGAAACTAAATATCTGAAGATAGGGGCGATAGCCGTAGTGATAGCGTTCCTGGCCACCGGAACCTATCTGTATGCTGGCGAATCCTACGACGAAAAAATAGAGAAGACGGGGACGGTGCTCGAAGACGGGGCCATATCGGGACTTGTGGTGCCCGCATACACGGCAGAATTGCTGAACGTGACTTCCATCTCCGATCTGAACGGTCATGCATCGGTATTCGACAATAAGATCGTCGGTATCGATCCGGGTGCCGGGATAACGGAACTGACGAAAAAGGCAGTTGCCGAGTATGGTCTGAGTTTGAGTTTCGTAACGAGTTCCGAGGCCGCGATGCTGGCGGCCCTCGATACCGCATACAAGTCCGGGGACCACATAGTCGTTACCCTGTGGGATCCTCACTGGGTGACCGGCATGTATGACCTGGTGTACCTGGACGACCCCAAGCTGGTCTACGGCGAGGCGGAATCCATCGAGTCCTGGGCTAGGCCCGGGATGAAGGCCGAGGATCCGACACTGGCCAAGATAATGGAGCAATACTCTTTCGAAATTGATGAGTTCAGCGGGCTCCTGGCATATATCGAATCCAACAAGGACGACATGTCCGTCGGCGAGGCGACCCGGAGCTGGATAGATGAAAACCCGGATGCCAAGGAAAGGTGGATGGACGGCGTGGAATACCAGGGTGGCCGCGGAAACATCGAGATTGGACTTGTCAGCTGGGCATGTGCGATCGGCAGCTCCAACGTCCTTAAGAACCTGTTAGAGGACGTGGGTTATTCCGTGACTCTGACCATTGTCGATGCGGGAGTTATGTACACTGGCCTGGCCTATGGGAACATAGACCTGATCACCACGGCCTGGGTGCCGCTGACGCACGCCCAGTATATGGAGAACTACGCCTGAGGTAGTTCGGTCGAAGGGCGAATCAAACTTCTTAACTTTTTTCAGCTTATTAATGCAACGACCGAATGCCTGTCTCGAAAAACGGAAAATTACATTATTGTCTTCATATGCCGTTGTTCAGTTAATTTAAAATCTGCGGAGAAATCATCACGTGACATGAGATATTGCGGTGTTTGCGGATTTGCCCTCAACGACGATGTGAGATTCTGTCCCGGATGCGGTACCCCCGCATCTTCGGAGAGGCCCGCCGTTCCGGACTCCGGGACAGAGGACACGGGGGCCATGATAACTGCAGACAGCATCTTCAACGCATCCAAACAGGAGCTGACGGACCTTTTCTCATACGGCAGGCTTGGCAAAGAATTCACGGGAGATATCTCCTTTATGCGGGACAGGGTCCGCAGGACCGTGAGCGGCACGCCGGCGGAGACCCTCCGGAGCATCGCCGATTCCAATATGGCCGACGTCCGCCGGAGGCTGTCGCAGATCGACGACGGCATCAACGACCGGAACTGGGGCAACATAGTAGATTTCATGAAGAATGGGCTACCGGCGGCGATCGTCTCATACTTCTACGATCCTGCCCTGGCAACCGAAGTGAAGAACGTCATGGAACGTCTGAAGGCACTGTCGAGAAAGGGATGGGACAAGACGGGGTTCCTCGGGAAGGCCGCGGTGCCCTCGGCCAAGTTCGAAGACATATACGTGTTGCGTTACGTGACATCAAACATCAAGTTCTGAGAAGATCCAGAGGTAGCACGCGTGGGGCCTTACGCCGGCTCGTCACCATTTCCGGGCCATTGCTCCACCCAGGGAGTTTTCCCGGAATCATCGGACACCTTACGCTTCATCCCCAACTTGTGAGGAATCTTCACACATGGGTGCCTCGCCCAAGATCGTCAATGACGTTCAGGCTTGTCATCCACATGCTGTGGGGCTCTGGGCGTTTTGGAAGTGAGCAGCTTTTCCCGGTATGGGATCTTTCTCCAGCGTCTTACTCCGCCCGTGCGATTCCCACGCGTGCATCCACCAATATGAGATATACGATATTTATAATTTTCCCAAGTTACATCCATATGCACACATAAATGCACTGCGTTCCTCTCTGTTTGATTATAACGGAACGTCGAGGGCCGATCGTCCAGTTATAAACCGAGCATCAAGAAAAAGGAAAGCCCAGACCGGGCGATAGAAGTATACAGACCGCAGAATCGATTGAATTTAAGTATTACCTGGTTCGACAGGCCTTTAAAAAACGTAAATCTTCATGCTTTCTCGTTAGAAGAACCGTCTTATCGGCGGGATTCCGAAGCGTGCGCGTCGCCGAATGGATGTCGACGGAATTAATCTATGGTTGATCGGCTTCATCGGGGAGGCATGTATTCTCTCTTAAAACCGACCGGCCAGATAGAAAGTGGTGGGCCCAATGTGATTCGAACACATGACCTCCCGGTTATCAGCCGG
>DAMX01000055.1:0-4262 GCA_002497195.1 Methanomassiliicoccaceae archaeon UBA354
GCTGATGCCCAATCCCTCGGACACACAATAACTTTGACTTATTAATCTTTACTTTGGAGCGATAAGCGGCCCCTCGGCCGGGTCAGGTGTTTCCCGGGCAGGCTTCAAGGCACGACTATCTCGATTCCGGGGGGATTCATATCGTATATGATCCGCCGGGCCCACTCCAGCTTTCTCTTCGAACGGTCCGGGTCGTCACCCGCCCTGAGTCTGGGCTTGTCGAAATCGAACCCCTGCAGGAATATCTTCACGGCCCCGAAATGCCTCGCGGTGCAGACGGCCCTGTCCCCGTCGGTGAAGCCGCCGTAGTTGGCGACCGTCCCGAAAGGTCGGCTCTGGGTGGTCAGCACCAGAGGTCCTTTGAACTCTCTGGCGTAACGGACGACGGCATCGTAGTTGTCTCCGTGGGCCAATATCAGGGTCAGGGCCCCCGAGCCGCTGGCCTCTATCTGATAGTCTACATTCCCGTCGAGGTCGGTGACGACGATATCGGGACCGATGCCCGCTTCGACGACCCTCTCGGTGGCCGAGCCTGCGGAGATCAGGGTCCCGCGGGGCTCGGCTTTCCCGATGTCCTTCTCGAGGGACCCGGCATCTCCGAACACCGTTGCCTCGTTACCCATGATCTCGGCGAGCACGTCGTCCATCACAAGGTCGGAATTCAGTGTCAGGGCCTTGAGCACCCTGACGGAGTTCTCGTCCTCGCCGATGTCGAGGCCCAGGTCCTTTACGATCTCGAGATAGACCGGCTCCCATTCCGCATAGTCCAACGCTCACGCCTCCGCTTCCGGGGAGTCGGGCACATCGCGTTCGAAATGCGTCCTGACGGCGGTCGCTATCAGAGCAAAGATGATGCCCGTCACTATCTCGGCGGCGATAAGGCTGGTGATGTTGAGTCCGATGCTGATGTAGGACATCATGAGGTCTATGGCGCCCGTGACGACCATCCCGATGCCCAAAAAGTTGATCGAGCCCGTGATGAAGCTGAGCTTTATGGAGCCTTTCGACAGATATTCGTTGATGAAGCTCCCGACGGAGAAGACCAGTATCGAGAAGACGATGGGCCACGTGGCCACGGCGCAGAACCGAAGGATCATCTGGAAGGGAGTTGGGGCGTAATAGTTCTGGACGGTCAAGACGCCCAATATGAGTCCCGAGGCCACCAGCGACAGGGAGATCAGGGAGAAAGTTATCACAACGCTCCCCGACCTGAGGTTCGCGGCCCACCGGGAAAGCCAGCGCGAGACCTTGTCCACCAGGCTGTATCCGTAGACCAGGAGTATCGCCCCTATCACAAGGACGATCAGGGAGCCCGATATCCTGGAGAAGCTGTCGGCATCCAGCCCGTAGAAGTAGATCATGGGCAGGATGTACACGAACGACATCAGTACAAGCAGCCACCCGACAGGCGTCATGTACCTCTTGCGCTTTACGGGGTCCTCCAGCATCTTGGTGATTATGTAGACCGTGCCTTCCAGCCCGGGGGACTGCTTGACGACGACCTTCCTGACCGAATCGATCGGTACCCTGGACGATATGACCGGATAGACGTATTCGTCCTCGGCGCCGTCGCCGACGAGGATTATCCTGTCGGGATTCACCTCTTGCAAGACCTTGTCCAGCTCGGCTATCACCGCGGAGTCGGAACGGTAGCCTATCTTCATGTTGCCGCATATGAGGGCTATCTCGACGTTCGAACCCTCTGTCAGCATGTCACGGTAGATGTTGATCGCGGCGTAAAGAGAATTGATGTCGGAATCTTCCGGGTCGGCGATTCCCAGCGCGGCGGCTGCCACAGAACAGTCCTCCACCCCTATCACAGGCGTCTCCACCCCGCCCTTGACACCGAAATCATCGTCCCTGTCAACCACAAGGACCAGAGTTTTCTTCACGCAGGTAAATTGAATTCAAATGATAAACGCTTTGCCCTTTGGAAAATAATTAAAGTCAGCGTTGCACTGTCATCGGCATGCTCATCCGATGGCACGGTCACTCATGTTTCGAGTTTGGATGTGATCTCGGGACCATCGTAGTGGACCCTCACGACGGCAAATCGATAGGGATCAAGGCGCCCTCGCCGAGAAATGTCTCCGTGGTGCTGATGACCCACGACCATTACGATCATAACGTATCTCGCGTCATAAGCGGGGACCACAAGGATTATCTCAGCAGGAACGGCAAATTCAAATCCGGACATTTGGAGATCGAGGGGATCCCTTCGTTCCACGATGGCGAGCGCGGGGCCAAACGAGGGATGAACACCATGTACCGTTTCGAGATGGACGGGATATCCGTCTGCCACTGCGGAGACCTTGGCGCCATACCCGATGACAGGACGATGGCGAAGATCAAAGGGACGGACATACTCTTGGTGCCCGTGGGCGCCAACTACACGATGGAGCTGCCGGAGGTGAAGGAGTTCATCGCCAGGGCGGACCCGAGGGTGATCGTCCCCATGCACTACCGCGTCTTCGGCCTGTGCATAGCGCTTCTGCCGCTGGACGACTTCCTGAAGATGGTGCCGTCCGAGAACGTAGACTACGTGGGGAACGAGATCGACCTCTCCCCCGACGAACTGCCTGAGCACAGCGAGTGCTGGGTGTTCGACCGCTGATCAGTCGTAAAGGTCCAGTCCTTCCTCGATCCTGCCCATCTCTATAGGCATGGTCAGGTCGCCCACCAGGGCGCCCTTGGAGTTGGCGATTATGCCTGAAGCCAGGAAGTCGACGCCGTGGTTCACGGTCGTCTTCTTGCATTCGACCTTCAAAACGTCGGCGATGAGCTTCATCTCCTCCTCCGTGGTATCGTTGTGGCACACGCACCCTTTGTTAGTGACCACGCAGACGGATCCGACCGTGTCGCACCCCGCCAAGGCGGAGCGCACGCATTCGACTCCAAAAACGTCGGAGAACTCCTTCACCGCCGCGTCCGTGTATACGGGGTTCACGATGGCGCCGCGGTCGTTCACAAGTATGTTGTTCCCGGCGGCGTTGTACCTGCCCGGGACGGTGGCCACGTTGGCCGCCACCGACCTGATCCTTTCGAGCTCGTCCTGCTCGGCCATGCCGGATATGGCTATGCCGTTAGAGTTCATAGCCATCAGGGAACCGACCACGAAGGACCCGGCCACAGATGTAAGAAGGGTTTCGACGCCGAGGACGGCCTCCAGGTCTCTCACGAAACCGGGTTCGGCGTCCGCGGCGATTAACGCCAGGTCCTCCCCCGCCGCGGCGAACACGCCGATGTTGCAGTTTCCGCCGTAACGGGAGAGTCTGATCATGTTTATCACTCTGCGAGCGTTACTTCAACGAGCCCGTCATCGAACTTGGTGGCCTTCACCGCGATCTTGGAGGGCGGGTTGCGGATCCCGTTCTCCCAGATCTTCTCGTTGAGAGCGGTGTCCATCCAAACGTGTTCCTCGTCGACCTTCATGTGCCTCATCACGTGCTCCCTTACCTCTTTGACGGCGCGCTTGGCCCTCTTCGTGCGGGGCGCCTGCTTCGTCGCTCTGAGGGGGATGATGATGACTCTTTCAATTTCATCTGCCATCCGAATCACTCCTTGAGCTTTCCAATGCGCCACGACCTNNGTCATCGAACTTGGTGGCCTTCACAGCGACCTTGGAGGGCGGGTTGCGGATCCCGTTCTCCCAGAGCTTCTCGTTGAGAGCGGTGTCCATCCAAACGTGTTCCTCGTCGACCTTCATGTGCCTCATCACGTGCTCCCTGACCTCTTTAACGGCGCGCTTGGCCCTCTTGGTGCGGGGTGCCTGCTTCGTCGCTCTGAGGGGGATGATGATGATCCTTTCAATTTCGTCTGCCATCCGAATCACTCCTTGAGCTTTCCAATGCGCCACGATCTCCTCTTGGGGTGGCGGAGGAACTGTCTGCTCGTCCTTATCATAACCCAGGCCGGAACGCGGCGGTTCTGTTTGACCTTTTTGTTCAGCCTTGCTTTCATAGCAGGCGGTTTAGTGCTTGACATTTTTATCTCCTCTCGATTTTGATTTCCCTTTTCTTAGGGGCTATCTGCTTGAGAAGTTCCTTGAGCATATCTTCGTTGATGACCTGCTGCAGTCTTCCCGACTGTGCAAGCTGGATAAGTTGATTCTCCACCATATCGGCGTGCTGGGGGTCGGCCAATTTCACGTTGGCGAGCCTGTCCCTGGCCTCCGGTGTGAGGATCTGTCTAAGAACGGCCTGCTTCTGGGCTTCGTACTGCTGTCTCTGTTCTTCCGCCTGCTGCTGGGCGTACTGCTGCTG
>DAMX01000075.1:0-4220 GCA_002497195.1 Methanomassiliicoccaceae archaeon UBA354
TTCTTCGGAAAGCTGTACGACAGGATGGAGGACAAAAGGCTGCTGCCCACTTTGGGAGTGGCCATCAGCGGAGCGGGCATCCTGCTCATAATAGCGCTGCCTATGGAGCTGGACCTCCCGTTGGTGATAGCGGCGCTCGTATTCTTCGGGCTGGGGAACGCGGTGTTCAACGCTCCGAACACCACGGCGATAATGTCGTCCGTATCGCCCAGCGACCGCGGGGCGGCCTCCGCCATGGTCGCTGTCGTCAGGCAGACCGGGATGATGGCCTCGATGGGCATAGCCATGTTCGTGATCGCCGTGATAATGGGGAGCCTCGACACGCTCAACCCCGGAACCTACGGGAATTTCATAACGGTCATCCGCATATCTTTCACCGTATCTGCCGTCATGTGCCTCTTGGCGATGCTGGTGTCTTGGTTCAGGGGCGCTCCGGCAAAGGGAAGAGCCGGTTTATCAGGAAGTTAATCGAGCCTAACTTGAAATACCTTGGGAAATACCTATATATAGCGTTTTCGCTCGGTCATCCATGGCCGACAGCATCTCCGGGTCCAGGGAGAATTTTCGCTTCCAAGTGGTGGTTGTAACAGTCGGCGCCGTCCTGATGATCATTAAGTTCGTCGCATATTTCATGACGAACTCGGTGGCCATATTCACCGATGCGATGGAGAGCATCGTCAACGTCATCGCGGGGATGGTGGGGCTTTACGCCCTCTTCCTTTCCCCGAAGCCCCCGGACAAGGACCATCCTTTCGGGCACGGTCGCGTGGAGGTGATATCGGCGGCCTTCGAAGGCATGATGATACTGGGGGCGGGGTTGATCATCATATTCTCGGCGGTCGAATCCCTTTACAACCCCAAACCGCTGGAGCAGCTGGACTACGGCCTCGTCATCATATTCGCCGCCGCAGTGGTCAACCTGATAATGGGCAGGACGGCCATCAGAATAGGTAAGAGGAACCGCTCCCAGGCCCTGGAGGCCAGCGGCAGGCACCTATGCACCGATACCTTGGACTCCATGGGCATCATCGTGGGCCTGGTGGTCGTTGTCGTCGGAATGCGGTTCGGTTTCAACGTCGCCTGGCTCGACCCGGTCATGGCCATACTGTTCGGCGCTTTCATAATGACCACCGGAGCAAGGGTCCTGAAAGGTTGCATGGACACGGTGATGGAGCGTGCCGAGGAGGAGACCGTCAACAAGATCGTGGAATGCCTCCGGGAGCACAGGCATGACGATTGGATAGACATCCACGCCCTCAGGGTGATGAAGTTCGGCACCAGATACGTGGTGGAGCTGCACGCCACCTTCCCGAAGGACATGACCGTCGGACAGATAGAGGACGAGACCCAAGAGCTCGAAGACTGCATAATGGGAAGGTTCGGCGACTGCATAGAGCTGACCGTTAAGGCGGAACCGTGCAGGGACTTCTCGTGCAGGCTGTGCAGCAGGGAATGCGACATGCGCGTGTTGAAATTCGTTTCCAAGGTCGAATGGGACGAGGACAATATGGTGCGCAAAAAGCAACATTCCCTGCATGATGAATGATTTATACGGGCCGTCCGATTACGCCCCCATGATTTTCAGGAAGGACGTCCCAAAGGAGATATCTGCGGTCAAACTGTCCAAGTGGTACGATTCCCTCGAGGAGAGGGACAAGAACCGCCTGTCCAGGTATGTGGAGGGAGCCGATACCTCGTCCAAGGCGGCCATGATCGCGGATATGATGTCCAGGGCCAACGCGGAGGCGAACAGTCCGGTATCCATAATCCTCGGAGAGTTCGCCGAGACCCAGAACTTCGCTCCGGCCGAGCGTTTCCGTATAATCGAAGAGTATATACTGGCACTTTTTGAAAAAGACGATGTTTGCAAAGCAAAGGAGATGTGCCTGAGGAACTTGGACATTGTTCCGGGAATACTCCCCCAAATATTGGGTAAGGATGGCAAGATACCGGAATTCATGCCCTGCAGGAACAGGCTCATAGACATCATGGTGGGGGTCGAAAAAGATTACGAAGGCGCCATGGACATGCTCGACCGCTTCAACAGCATAGGCATCCTGTCCGACGAAGACCTTGCCTTCAGGAAGCAGAGCCTTAGGGTCCACAGATTGCAGAGGACGTTCGATTCGATCTATTCCTATCAGTTCACCGAATGACGCTTTTCCATGCGTACATCGGGAAAACATCTATCGCCGGCTCCTCGTAAGGATGAACGTCTGCTATAGTTCGGATCACCCGCTCCAGGTCTTCCTCCCGGACGGCGAACTCTACCCTGATCTCTTCGGCGGTCTTCGTCACCCCGATCTCTCCGTCGTAGGGATCTGAGCCCGGGAGAGGCCTCCACATCCCCCTGACCATCGCCATGGAAAAGACCATGTCGTATCCCGGATAGATCTGGGTCATTGAAGAGTTAATCTTCTCTGTAAGCATTTCCACAAATTCTTCGGGTATGCAGACGGCGATCTTGAATATCTTTTCCACAGATGCATACGGCATAAGGCGGATAAAAGAATTTCATGTGATGACCTTGATGATGTCGGAAGGCTGCTGGGACAGTATCCAGTCGATGTTGTTCAGCCTCTTGTCCATCCCTTTCATCATCTTTTTTGCATTGATGTTCAGGTAGTAGGTGCTGAGCCAGGTTGCGATGAAACATGCGGGTGGGACGACATATGCAAAACCGCAGATTATCCCGGTGGCCTTTTTCAGCCTGGTTAGGCTGTTTATCTTCTTGACCAGGGGTTTTTCGTCGTCATCGGGAAGACGGTGGATCATGGAGCGGTACATCATCTTCTGTCCTCCCCATACCACCTCGGCGCTCCACTGGAGCTCCCCGAATACGGGCGTAGGCCTCCCTGCAGGAACTGTTTTCTTCTGAAGTACAGCCTTCCTGAAGTCCTCGGCGGTGTTGCCCTCGAACTCGGTCCAGTTGTATCCGACCGTGTGCACCGAATGTCCGTCGCTTCCCGAGATGGGGGCCCATCTGCCGGGATATTTGTCCATCACCGCACCGGCGAAAGCGTTGGAATAGGAGTCCACATGCCCGCCGTTGAGCACCTCGAAGCCGTCCAGGTCCAGGGAGAATATCCTTTCCTGAAGTCCTGCCACATGGAAGCTGAAGGGGTGGGGTGCGATCGTGAGCCCTCCCTGAGACCTTATGATGTCGACGGTCTCTTCGACAGACAGATTGTCAGGTATCTTCTCGTTGAGGAAAAGCCCTATTATCTCGCCGTCGGCAGTAGTGACCTCCTCTCCGACCACCACCTCTATGTCATCGTACTTCTTCGCGTACTCCTGCGCCTTGAAAGCTCCAACCGTCTCGTCGTGGTCGGTGATGCATAGGACGTCCATACCGTTCCGTCTGGCACGTTCGACCTGGTCTGCAGGGGTCGAAACGGATTCGGGAAATTTCATGATCCCCAATCTGGCCACTCCGGAATATTCCGTGTGCACATGGGTGTCTGCTTTTCCCATCTCGGGCATAATGTAACCCCAACATCCCATGCATATAAGAGTTAATCGGAACGGGCTAAAACAGTATCGACTCGGGGCGGGAATAGACAGGCTTATAGGCGGAATCGCTTTCGGAAAGACATGGCGGAATGGGCGCTGCTGGGGATCCCTGTCGGAATAGTGCTGCTTTACATCGGTTCGGAGGCGATGGTCGACGGGGCGAAGAAACTCGCGATCCGTCTGGGCGTGACCCCTTTCGTCGTCGGACTGACCATCGTAGCCATAGGCTCCTCCGCGCCCGAGGCGATAACGTCCCTTGTCAGCGGCGGCAATCCGGAGATAATAATTGGAAACATCGTAGGAAGCAACTCGGCCAACGCCGGGCTCGCGATAGGTCTGGCCGCGGTGATAAGTCCGATCGCTTGCAAGTTCGCCGAGATCAGGTTCGAGATGTCAGCCATGATGGTCGCCGTGTTGGCGATTTTGGCGCTTTCCCTTAACGGGATGATCGGCTTCATAGACGGAATTGTATTGCTGGCACTTCTTTTGGTTTTCATTTTTTCGGTATACAAGGTCAAGGTAAAAGAGGCCCGCACGGCCGAAGGTGAGGAAGAAACGGAAGATTCCAACGTCTCCGCCGCCTTATGCCTGCTTCTGATCGTCGTTGGCATGGCCGCCCTTTATTTCGGTGCGGACTGGTTCGTCGGTGGCGCCGTACGACTCGCGGAGATTTCAGGCGCATCGGACCTTATGATAGGCCTGATACT
>DAMX01000075.1:4445-7291 GCA_002497195.1 Methanomassiliicoccaceae archaeon UBA354
ATGGCCGCATACCGCCGCGAGGACGAGCTGGTGGTAAGCAACATAGTCGGAAGCATAGTTTTCAACACTTTCTTCGCATTGGGGATCGGAGCCCTGTTCTCAGACATACCCATAAGGAACGAGACAATGATGTTCCACATTCCAGTAATGGTGATCCTGGCACTGCTGGTGTTCATATTCGTGAGACATCGCGACAGGATAGACAGGAAAGAGGGTGCGGTGCTGTTCTCGGTATATGCGGCATATATCCTGTCGATGGTAGTGTTCCCGCAGCTGACCGGAGGAATGTTCTGATCAGGAGTAGTAGTACTCTCCGTTGGACTTCTGCTCCCTGTCGAGCCTGGAGTCCGGCTTGTTGATCCTGGGCCTGTGGCTTTCGGCATCTCTTCTGAAGGTGATGTCCACCGCGGTCAGGAACTTGTTCATTCCGTCCCTCATGTCGTAGGGGCCTTCTCCGATACCGTGATGGCCCGGGTCGCCGCCGAATACCATCATGGAATCGGAGACCATGTCCAGGAAGTAGATGTCGTGGTCGACTATCATCCCGCTGCGCCCCGATTTCTCCATCATTCTGCGGATGGTCTTTGCGGCGTTCATCCTCTGGTTGGAATCCAGATAGGCGGAAGGCTCGTCGAAGAGGTAGATGTCCGCGTCGGAAAGCAGGCACATGGTTATGGCCACTCTCTGAAGCTCTCCTCCCGAAAGGTTGGAGACCTGTTTATCCATGAGGTACTTGACGCTGAGCGGCTCGATGACCTCGCCCTCGAAGAAGCTGGACGTGACCCTGTCGTAGTCCTTGCGGTAGAGCATGTCCCTTACCGTGCCGTCGAAGTCCCCGGTGATGTACTGGGGCTTGTAGGCGACTTTAACTTTCGCATCGATCTTGCCACCGTCGGGAGAGATCTCTCCGGCCAGCATCTTCACGAAGGTGGTCTTCCCCGTGGCGTTCGGACCGACGACCCCGACGGATTCCCCCATCTTTATGGAACCGCCGACGACATCCAAAGTGAACTCTCCGAAGTCCTTGGACAGGCCCTCGAAGGAAAGCAGGTCGGAAGTGACCCAGTCGCTCCTGGGAGGAGACGCGAAGAACTCTATCGGCCTGTCCCTGAAACGGATATTCTCTTCCGGAAGGTAACCGTCCAGATATACGTTTATGGCGGTCCTCACCTGTCTGGCGAGAGTGAACACTCCGTAGGCCCCCTCTGTACCGTATACCACGCTGACGATGTCCGCAAGGAAATCAAGTATGGCCAGGTCGTGCTCGATCACGACCACCTGCTTGTCTGCGCTGAGCTCTTTGATTATGCGGGCCATCCTGATCCTCTGGTAGATGTCCAGGTACGAGGTGGGCTCGTCGAAGAAATAGACGTCCGCGTCCTTCATGACCGTGGCCGCCATGGCGACCCTCTGAAGCTCTCCGCCGGAAAGCTTTTTGATGTCCCTGTCCAGAAGCTCGGTCAGCTCGAAAATGACCGCCGCCTCTTCGAGGGTCAGGCGTCCCTTAATCCCGGAAAGAAGGTCTTTCACCGGCCCGGAGGCGGCCTTGGGTATGAGGTCGACGTACTGGGGTTTGATGGCTGTCCTGACCTTGCCGGCGTAGACGTCGGTGAGATAGGATTTGACCTCCGTACCGTCGTAGTGCTGAAGCACCTCCTCTTTCGAGGGAGGGTTCTCATAGTTGCCCAGGTTGGGGACCAGATCTCCGGACAGTATCTTTATCGCTGTGGATTTTCCGATCCCGTTCGGTCCCAGGATACCTGTGACCATCCCCTTCTTGGGAACGGGCAGCCTGTAGAGGCGGAAGGTGTTCTCTCCGTATTGGTGGACCATCTCCGTCTTCAGCTCGTCGGCAAGCCCGATGATCTTTATCGCGTCGAACTGGCACTTGTTGACGCATATGCCGCATCCCTGGCACAATGCCTCGGAGATGATGGGCTTACCTCTCTCGCCGAACACGATGCATTCCACACCCGTTCTCACCAGCGGGCAGAATTTATAGCATTCCTTGTTGCATTTTCTGTTCTGGCATCTGTCCTGCAGGACGGCCGCAATACGCATGCCTCCGCCTAGACCGATTTAAGATATAACCTTTAAGGATGGTATCACAGATAAGATGATAAGGAAGATGAAGACGGATGGGCATGGCAGAAGCCGATGGGACCACTGAAGACATCAGAATAATGACGGGCGACCATAGGAGGGCGATTTGGCACCTGTCGATACCGATAGCAGTCGCTCTGGCGATACAGCATATCAACATCCTCGTGGACACGTTCTGGGTCGCGGGCCTCGGGGCCGATCCGATGGCGTCCATAAGCATAGTGTACCCTGTCTTCGCCACCGTGATGGGCATCGGAAGCGGGCTGGGGATCGGTGCTTCCGCCGCGATAGCCCGGAGCATCGGGCGCAACAGGAGGAAAGAGGCGGGCACTAAGGCAGGCCAGTCGCTTCTGCTCTCGGTCATCGTCTCGGTCATAATGGCCCCGCTGCTTCTGGTCACCATGGAGCCGTCCATACTCATGTTCGGAGGCGGCGATATACTGGACCTCTGCGTAGAATATGCCACGCCGCTGTACCTGGCAACCTTCGTCATTATACTCAACGGGATAGTTACCGGGATGATCCGCGGGGAAGGGGCAGCGAAACGCTCGATGTACATCCAGCTCCTTTCCGCGATAGTCAACATTATCATGGACCCGATCCTGATCTACGGGCTTGGAATGGGCGTGGCCGGAGCGGCCTGGGCAACTGTGATAGCGTTCGGCTCCTCTATCGTGCTGGCATTCTACTGGTACTTCGTCAAGAGGGACATGTACCTCAAGATCGGAAGGTCGGACCTGAAG
>DAMX01000075.1:7482-7761 GCA_002497195.1 Methanomassiliicoccaceae archaeon UBA354
CTGAAAGTGGGCCTGCCCGAGGCGACCGAACTTTCGGTCATGAACATCTTCAACGTGTTCCTCAACTTCTTCGTGATAGCCGTCGCAGGCACCGTGGGCGTCGCGATGTACTCTACCGGATGGAGGGTGGTGTATCTGCTCATGATCCCCGCGCAGGCCGTAGGGGGGGCGATAGTCTCCGTATGTTCCGCCCAGTACGGAGCGGAGCAGTATGCCAAGATCCGTAAGACGTACTATTACGGGATAAGGAAGACCGTGGAGATGCTGTCGGTGCTTGCT
>DAMX01000038.1:0-4578 GCA_002497195.1 Methanomassiliicoccaceae archaeon UBA354
CACCAGCAACCTGGACATCAAATTTCAGAGAGAGATCATGGATGTCATCATCGGGCTGGTGAAAACCAGGAACGTCAGCGCATGCATGATACTCCATGATATGGACGCCGCCATGAAATACTGCGATAAGGCGGTCATAGTGGACGAGGGGGCCGTTACGGCCGCGGGCGATACCGAAGAAGTGCTGACCGCCGAAAATATCATGAAAACGTTCGGGGTGAAGGTCACCATCGACCGCAACTACGGGCGTCCCCACATAATCGTTCTGTAATTTTCAGAAATAATTCCTGCTGTAGTCCTTGAAGCAGTCAAGGCATACCTGTTCTCCGTCCTGCCAGCGGACCTTGTCTTCTCTGGCCAGCTCGCCGCAGGATTCGCACCTCACGCTGTAGAATATCTTGGCCGTCTCCGGGATGTCGAACGCCGGGGTTTTCACTTTCACCACCTCTCCCTCTGGCGCGGTGAGGATGTGGTTCATCAGATCTTCCCTGCACATTTCGCCGAAGTCCCCGTCGATCAGCACCCTGACCTTCTTCCCCGACCTCCTGTCGAAAAAGGAATAGGCCTGCTTGCCGGTTATTCTGAACAGCAGGTTCCCCTTTCCGGCGGTGCACGAATAGATCACCTGCACTGCATCTATGCCGCACGCGTCGTTTTCGACGACACATACGATCTCTTCGTCTCGGACCTTTTCCAAGGGGACCCCGAGCGTCTCTGCGGCCACCTCGGACGCTCTGAATCCCATGGCCAATCCGGGACATGCATGTCCGTGGAATCTTACGCATTCGTTCCAGAGCTCTTCGTTCACAATCGGAGACCCTCGTGAGACTATTCAATTATTTGTCTTACGCACACTTAATTTTATGATCGTTGTTCTAAAGCGGATGTGGGCCCCTCCTGCCGCCCTTCCGATAGATATAAATTACATTGTCGGTTATTGACATATGTCAGAAACTATCGCGTATCTTGCGTTAAGCGGCCCTACGACGGTGGTTCAGTACCGCAGATGGTGATATCGAATGCCGCGTCCGAAGAAATGGAGGAACGTATGCTGCCTTCCCGAAAGCAGGGAATACGGTCCGCTCGACAGGGTCCCGTGTACCGCAGAGACCATCAGGATGACGGTCGAGGAATACGAGGCCTTCCGTCTCATAGATCATGTCGGGATGACACAGGAGGAATGCGCCGAGCGCATGTGCGTCTCACGCACAACGGTGCAGGACATTTACAGCAAGGCCCGGCGGAAGTTGGCTTGCTCCCTTGTTGAGGGGGCCCCTCTGATCATCGAGGGCGGACAGTACCGCATATGCGAACACAGCGAAGGCTGCTGCAGGCGCAAGGCATGCAGACGCGCCTGCAGGAACGTAACGATAGTATTATCAGAAGAACAGGAGGCGAAAAAATGAAGATAATCGTACCGGTCGAAGGAGCATCAGGAATTTCGGAGATCAGCGGATCCCTGGGAAGGGCACCGTATTATTTGTTTTACGATACAGAGGTGGGAGTTGCGACGTATCTTGAGAACCCCGTTGCGGACAGCCCCTCGGGGGCCGGCGTCGGGGCTGCGCAGACCATAACCGATGCAGGTGCGGACGTCCTTCTGACCCTCAGATGCGGCGACCGCGCTTACGAAGTGCTCAGGGAAGCGGGGATCAAGGTTTTTCTAGCCCCTTCCGGAGATGCGGGGTCCGGCATAGAAGCATACCTCCAAGGCCGTTTGTCCGAGCTGACAGACTTCCACGAGGGGCACCATCACGGGGCGGTATGAAGTGAAGGTCGCGGTGCTCAGCGGCAAGGGAGGCACCGGTAAGACGATGTTGTCCGTGAACCTTGCGGCGGCCTCGGGACCGTCGACTTATGTCGACTGCGACGTCGAGGAGCCCAATGGCCATCTTTTTTTCAAGCCTGATGAATCATCCGAGGAGACGGTATCGGTACTCGTGCCAAGGGCCGATCGCAATGAATGCGACGGATGCATGGCATGCGTCCGATTCTGCAGATATCATGCACTTGCATACTCCCTCGACCGCCTGACTGTGTTCGACGACATGTGCCACTCTTGTGGCGGATGCGCCGAGATATGCCCCCGGAAAGCCATAACCGAACACCCGAGGGAGGTGGGCGTCGTCAGGACGGGGAGGTCGGGAGACGTCTCCGTTTACACGGGGACCATGAACGTCGGCGAGGCGGCGGGACTGCCCGTGATTCGCAGGCTCCTGGAAATGACGGCATTGTCCTATGATGAAAATATATTCATCGACTGTCCGCCGGGGAGCTCCTGTTCTGTCATGGAATGCATAAAGGATGCCGACTTCTGCGTTTTGGTAGCAGAGCCGACGATATTCGGAGCCCACAACCTGGAAATGGTATCCGAACTCGTCCGTGTATTCGGTAGGCCGTACGGGGTGGTCCTCAACAAGGTCATCGAAAATGAAAGAGATCCGTCTGAGGAATACTGCCTCGATAACGGCCTGCCGATACTGGGCAGGATTCCTTTCGACATCGGGCTCGGCAGGATATGTTCCGAGGCCGGGATCGCTTCGAGGGAGAATGTCGTATTCGAACGGATGTTCCGCGAGATTTATGAAAAGATGACGGAGATGGTCTCCCGATGAAACAGCTTCTCATCCTGAGCGGCAAAGGCGGTACGGGAAAGACGACGGTGGCAAGTGCTATGATACGCATGTCCGAAGCGCCGGCATGCGCAGACTGCGACGTGGACGCGCCGAACCTCCACCTTGTGCTCGGATACGGCGAAGATGCGGAAAGGAAGGATTATTTCGGTCTTCCCAAGGCCCGCATCGACAAGGACCTCTGCACAATGTGCGGCATATGTTCCGACAAGTGCCGTTTCGGAGCTATCGATATGGGCGATCGCGCAGAGGTGAACCCCTATGCCTGCGAGGGATGCGGGCTCTGCAAGGCGATGTGCCCGTCGGATGCCATCGAAATGCTCCCGTCAGTCGCCGGAGACCTGATGCTCTACTCGGACACGGAAAGGGGGATATTTTCGACGGCACGGCTGAGGATGGGCAACGGTACGACCGGGCTTCTGGTCACAGAGGTCAAGAAACAGATGAAAAAGGCCGCCGGAAATGCTCCTTTCGCCATTATAGACGGGTCGCCGGGGATAGGGTGCCCCGTTATCGCTTCGATCACGGGCGTACATACTGTGCTGGTCGTGGCCGAGCCCTCCCTGTCGGGCATCAGCGACATGGAGAGGGTGCTGGATACCGCCGACCGTCTGGGCCCCCGGACGGCCGTATGCGTCAACAGGTCCGACACGAATCCCGCCATGACCGAACGGATAAGGTCGCTGTGCTCCGGAAGAGGCGTGCCCTACCTGGGAGAAATACCGTATGACCCCAAGGCAGTGGATGCCGTGAACAGGGGGCTTACCCTGGCGGACGTGGAATGTCCTGCGGGAGAGGCCGTACGAACCATATTCGGAAAGATCGTGAAACTGATGGAAGGGGGGGAGGGCGTATGAAAGTCTTTGTTCTGGTCGAGAACACTTCGGGTCCGGGCGGGCCGGAGGGAGAGCACGGGCTCAGCCTTTACATAAAAATGAAGAAGACGGTCTTTCTTTTCGATACGGGGCAGAGCGACAGATTCGTCCGCAACGCGGAGATCCTGGGAGCAGACCTCCGGGAAGTCGATGCGGCCGTAATATCGCACGGCCACTACGACCACGGCGGCGGAATGGCCGCTTTCCTGGCGGCCAACGGGCACGCCCCGGTATACGTTCACAGAAGGGCGTTCGAAACCCATCTTTCCCTGAGGTCCGACGGAAGCTATGCGGACATAGGTCTCGACCCGGGCCTCGAACACAACGGGCGCGTGGTCCTAACGGACGGGGAGACGAATATCTCCGAGGGAGCGGTGCTTTTCTGCGATGTGGGAAACGCGTGTCCGGTTCCGAGCGGCAACGGCAACCTTTTTTTGAAAATCGAAAACGACCTTCGCCCGGATGATTTCGCACACGAACAGAGCCTGATCCTGGAGGAGGAAGGCAAGACCGTCCTGATCTCCGGATGTTCTCATCGGGGGATCGCAAACATCGTGGAGAAGGCACGGGATATCATGGGCAGGTATCCGGACACGGTGATCGGAGGCTTCCACCTCAAGACACGGTCCTGCGGTCCAGATGCCGGATCGGAGGCGCGTAGCGTTTCCGAGGTCCTTCTGAAGACCGGCGCCGATTTCTACACCGGCCACTGCACGGGCGAGACGGCATACGGGCACATGAAAGAGGTCCTGGGAGACCGCTTATCCGCACTGAAAACGGGAGACGTTCTTGAGATATGACGACCTCAAAGCGAAAGATATGAAGATAGACAACATGGAAAAAACAAAGGAGAAGAAAAAATGAGAATAGTAGTAGCAAGCGACGGAGAGAATGTGACAGGACATTTCGGACACTGCGGATCGTTCAGGACGTTCGACGCGGAGAACGGCAAGATAACTGCGGCGGGCGCGATAGAAAATCCGGGGCACCGTCCCAATTTCCTTCCGATGTTCCTGAAAGAGAACGGAGCGGACGTGATCATATCGGGAGGGATGGGCGCGGCCGCCGTC
>DAMX01000038.1:4743-5034 GCA_002497195.1 Methanomassiliicoccaceae archaeon UBA354
GATGGGCGCGGCCGCCGTCGACCTGTTCAATAAAAACGGGATCGAAGTGATAATCGGCGCCGCGGGAGACGCCAGGACGGCGGCGGAGAGATATCTGAAGGGAGACCTCAAGTCCACCGGTTCGGTGTGCCACGAGCACATGCACCACGACGATTGCGGCGAATGAGACGCCGCCGAAACGGTAAAGCGAGCGGCGTCCGAACAGGGACCGGACGGTCTCCGTCCGTTGGTACGCCGCCTCAAATTTTTTACGCCACTATGGCGCAATCGGTGGCTTCCTCCGCCTTTCAG
>DAMX01000038.1:5225-5482 GCA_002497195.1 Methanomassiliicoccaceae archaeon UBA354
ATATGATGTCTTCGGTGAGGCGAAGAAGGCCGTTGCGTATGAGATAAGAAGGTTCCGGACGGCGGAACTTTGCGCCGCCGTCCGTCATTGGCGTTTCAGTCCTCTCCCCCGTCCTCGAACTGGCTGTTGTACATCTCGCTGTAGAACGCTCCCGCGGCCAGAAGCTCGTCGTGGGTCCCCTGCTCGACTATGTTACCTCCCCTCATAAGAAGGATCAGGTCGGAGTTTTTGATGGTGGAGAGGCGGTGCGCGATGAC
>DAMX01000038.1:5676-8439 GCA_002497195.1 Methanomassiliicoccaceae archaeon UBA354
GGTGGAGAGGCGGTGCGCGATGACGAAGGACGTACGCCCCACGGTCATCTGGTCCATTGCGCTCTGGATCGCCCTCTCGGTCCTGGTGTCCACCGAGCTCGTCGCCTCGTCCAATATCAGGAGGGGCGCGTTCTCGACTATCGCACGGGCGATGGTGATCTGCTGCCTCTGTCCCACGGAAAGGGAGGTCGTGTTGTCCAGCATGGTATCGTATCCCTTGGGCAGGGTCTTTATGAAATGATGGATGCCCACGGCCTTGCATGCTTCCACGACCTGCTCGTCGGTCACTCCCTCCTTGCAATAGATGATGTTCTCCTTCACGGTCCCCTCGAAAATCCATGTGTCTTGGAGGACCATGCAGAACAGGTCGTGGACGTCGCTGCGCCTCATTTCTTTGATCGACACGCCGTCTATCAGGATGTCTCCGCTATCGGTATCGTAAAACCTCATCAGGAGATTGACCATGGTCGTCTTACCGGCACCGGTGGGCCCGACGATGGCTATCTTCTGACCGGGCTTTATTTCCGCCGAGAATCCGTGGATGACCTCCCTGCCGGGAACGTAGCTGAAGTGCACGTTCCTGAATTCCACGTGGCCTTCGACCTTCTCGAGCTTGCGCGGGCTGACGACCTCTTCGGACAGCTCCTCTTCCTCGATGAACTCGAACACCCGTTCGCCCGCGGCCGCGACGGACTGCATCCCCGTGAAGGCCTGGGCCATCTGGGCCAGGGGCTGGGTGAACAGACGCACGTAGATCATGAAGGCGACGATGACGCCTATGGATATCTGCCCGTTGATGACCATCGCCGCACCGACGACGCACACCGTCACGTATCCGAAGTTGCCTATGAAGTTCATCAGGGGCATCATGAGGCCCGACAGGAACTGGGACATGAACGCGCTGCGGGCCAGCTCCTCGTTTATGGAGTCGAACTTCTTAGAGGCCTCTTTCTGCCCGTTGTACACTTTGACCACGTTATGCGCCGAATATATCTCCGCGACGTGCCCGTTCATGTTGCCGAGGTTCTCCTGCTGGATGCCGAAATACTTCTGAGAGTACCTCATGATCAGTATCATCATCCCGAAGCCGGCGACACATGAGAGCACGGTCACGGCGGCCATGATGTAGTTCGTGTACACCATCATGACGAGAGACCCGAGAAGCATGGTCACCGAGGTGATCAGCAGGCCGATGCTCTGGTTCATGGACTGGCCCAGCGTGTCCACGTCGTTCGTGGCGCGGCTGAGGACGTCACCGCTGCTGGAGGTGTCGAAATACCTCAGAGGAAGACGGTTGATCTTTTTCGAGATGTCCGTACGGAACTTGGAGGCCATCTTCTGCGAAACTGTCGCAAGGATGTAGTTCTGGACGAACGTCAGCACCGTGCTCGTCGCATATATCGCGATCAGGAACAGGCCTATCTCCCATATGGCGCCCATGTCTATGCTGCCGGTGACCAGGCCCCCGGCGATCAGGTCCGTCAGGTCCCTCAGCTTGTTGGGGCCGACGAGTATCATCACGGTACCGACCACCGCGAAAACGATCGAGATCCAGACCGCGATCCTGTATTTCCCCATATAGGAGAATATCTTCTTCCATGCTTCCGTGAACGCCTTGGGCTTCTCTGCGGTCATGCCGGGATGGTCTGCCGGCCCTCTTCTCCCGCTCATCTTACCAACTCCTCTTCGGAGAGCTGGGAATATGCTATCTCGCGGTACACCTCGCTGCTCTCGAGCAGGTCGTCATGAGCGCCTATTCCGGCTATGCGCCCTTCGTCGAGGACGACTATCGTATCGGCGTCCATTATCGTGCCTATCCTCTGCGCCACGATCAGGCTTGTCACGCCTGCGGTCTCCTTTTTGAGCGCATCTCGGAGGGAACGATCGGTCTTGTAGTCCAATGCGGAGAACGAATCGTCGAAAATGTAGAACTCGGGCTTCCTGCATATCGCACGTGCGATGGACAGGCGCTGCTTCTGGCCCCCCGAGAGGTTTGTGCCGCCCTCGGCGATCCTGCCCTCGTATCCGCCGTCCATCTTTTCCACGAAGTCCGTGCCCTGTGCGATGCCTACCGCCTTCTTGACGTCCTCTATAGTGCGTTCTTCCGACGTGTCGCCGTAGTTGACGTTGCCGTACACCGTTCCGGAGAAGATCGTGGCCTTCTGCGGGATGTATCCGATCTTCCTCCGAAGCGCGTTCAGCTTGTAGTCGCGTACGTCCTCGCCGTCGACGAGCACCTGCCCGCCCGTGACGTCGTAGAAGCGCATCACCAGGTTGATCAGCGTGCTCTTTCCGCTTCCCGTGGACCCGATGAAAGCTATGGTCTCTCCCTTCTTCGCCTTGAAACTTATATCCTCGAGGACGCTCTCGGCGGCGCCCGGATATTTGAAGGAGACGTTCCTGAACTCGATCTCTCCCTCTCTCCCTTCGGGAGAGGACGTCTTCGTGCCGTCCGTGATGGAGGGCTCCGTGTTGATTACCTCCTCGATACGCCTGGCGGCGACCGTCGCACGCGGGAGTATCATGAATATGAAGACCATCATCATGAAGGCCATCACCACCTGCATCGCATACGATGAAAAGACGATCATATCGGAGAACAGGGTCAGTCTTTCACCTACGCCTGCGGCGGCGGAGATCAGTATCGCCCCGATCATGTAAATGGACAAAGACAGCAGGCTCATGATCGCCGTCATAATGGGGAACAGCACCGCAAGGGAGCGGTTCACGAAAAGATTCGTCGATGTGAGGCCTTCGTTGGCC
>DAMX01000025.1:0-9085 GCA_002497195.1 Methanomassiliicoccaceae archaeon UBA354
GCGACCATCTTGTTGACGCAGTCGGTGGCGTTCTCGGAGTACACGTCGGCGCCGATCTCGTCGCACCACTGCTGCGTGGTCGGTGCCCCCCCGATGTTGGTGATGACCTTGTTCCTGACGCCTTCCTCCTTGAGGAGCTCCTCGAAGGTCTTCTGGTTGACCATCGTCGAGGTCATCAGGGCGGACGTGCCTACGGCCTTGGGCTTCTCGCTCTTCACGGCGGCGACGATGTCCTTGACGGGGATGTCCCTGCCCATGTTGATAACGTTGAAACCGGCGACCTTCAGCATGATGGCCACGATGTCCTTTCCGATCGAGTGGATGTCCCCCTCGATGGTGCATATGAGGAACTTGCCGAGCCCCTCGCCTGCGGACTTGCCGGCCTTCTCCAGCTCGGGGGTCAGAAGGTTGACCCCGGCGTTCATGGCGTTCGCCGCCGACATGATGTGGGGCAGGAACAGCTTCTTCGCCTGGTACAGGTCTCCGACCTCCTGGATCCCCGCGGTGTATCCTTCCTGTATGAGGTTCACAAGGTCTGCCTTGGCGGCTATCGCTTCTTTCGCTACTTCCGCGGATGCTTTCTGGTCGTAGGCCATGACGGCCTTTTTCGCTCTCTCGTTCAGATCTTTCTGTGTCAAATTTTCTCCTCCTTGAAGCGGTTTCCTCTGTACGCGCCCAATGGGCCACGCAACAAATTGATAGCACGTTGGTGGATGTAACCTTCCACCAGCCTATCACTTATAGAGTTAAAACTACATGTTCTCACGTAATATATTAATTTATGTCGTGTCGAAAAGTTGTGTAGGTAAATAGTATTTAAAACTTACCTATGTAAAATTTAATTCGTGAAACGTATATATAATAATTTTTATTTTGAAAAAAAATTAAAATTGGGGCATGCGCCCCGTGAGGTTTTATTCTTAAGCTTGCGAAATTGGCTCTTCTTGCGACCTGTTTTCTTTGTGATATTTTTGTGTAACCATCCAAATAGGTACGAATACCGTCAGTATTACAACTCCGAGAATCACGGAAATTGCATCGTAGTCCACGTAATTCAAATATGCCAGGCACGGGAGCAGAACACCGATCTCATAGACAACCATTATCAGAGCCACATACCGGTACCATCCGGGCAGACCAAACGGCCTTTCCATGCTTTTGAAGGGCTCCACCGTCTTGGACTTATAGTACGCTGCAAGTGCGATACCGACCGCCAGTGTATATCCCATCGACGATGCAGCCAAAACCGCCACTGGGTTCTGCACTAGCACAAGCGCCAAGTTGAACACGCTCACGAATATCATAGCGTTGATGGGATTTCCGCGTGCGTTGGTCTTCGCGAACCAATTAGGCATATTGCCCTCAAGGCTCATGGAGTACAGCGTCCTGGAGGAACCGAGGAAACCGGTTTGGATGATCATAAGCATCGCGCATATCAACATTATCATCGCAACAATCTGTCCCGCATCGCCGAAGATAATCTGAGACATCGGGTTCAGCGGATCTATCGGTGCGTTTGCAATCCCATCGATTCCAAGAGTTCCGACCACAGACATCTGGGTCAATGCGTAGAGCATGAGACAGATTATTCCACAGGAGAAGAGCGCTTTGGGTACGTCCGACTTGGGTTTCTTGTATTCAGGACCATAGACCGCAGCTGTTTCCCATGCGCAGGCACTCCATTGTGCCATAGCCATTATCCCGAGGAATATAACAATGTCACCAGAACCCCAGCTCCAGTCAAAGGGTAACCAGTTACCTGTTATGTTTGCTGTTGTGAAATCTCCCGTGAAGAAGGGAGCTACAAGGATTATAATCAGAGGTACCAAGGATACAAGTGCTAATATAAGGGCCGTGACCGACCCACCTGTGAGTCCACGGGCACCTATGATTATCATCCCTACGACGATTACAAGACCGATTAGAAGATCAAGCCATACTCCAGCATCGGCCAGATCTGGAATGAATCCCCTCACATATGTACCAATCGTCAGTGTGAATATCGCAACTACCGGGCACCATGCGAACCAATAACACCAAGCACAGAATGCACCGATGAATTTACCGCGATCGTATTTGGATTTTGAATCTCCTTTCTTAGAGAACACCTTTTGCGCACATCCCGGAAGGCCGGTAGCGTCGGAGAAAGTTGTAGTCATCTCGCCAAACGCAGCGTTCTGAACAAATCCCTGAAGAACGGACAATATCCACATTACTATGGAAAATCCCCACAAATATCCTGCAGAGTAACCGATTGACGGCAAAATGAGAATAGGTACGCCCAACGCTATGAGCATACCTTGCTTCCAGTCAATGGTCCTCTGAAGGTGCGATGTTTCTGTCATTTTATCCCCCCATATATTTTATTCCTGCGTTATGCAGGACTTTGCTGGTTTTTGCAAACCGTAAATTGTTTGGTAAGAGGTTTACAGTCAGTGGCCAAACGGTTTTATCAAATCAGAACTTGCTGACCATCCATCTGGATACCAGCAAGGCCGCAACCGATGAAACGAGTATTGCCGCCATCCACAGATATTCCGAACCGGGAAGCCCGCCGGCGCAGTACTCGACGGCTATTCTCCAGTTATCGGCCAAGTTAACTTGGTCTGTCCACATTTCACTCACCTCTTGGGCTGATGGTGTTCTTCAGGCGTTCAAGCTCGCCCCTTCCGATGGACGTGAGCCCATACTCGATAAGGAGGTTGCCGTTTCTCTTGTTCTCATCGATAGATGCGTCGGTCTCTTTGATGAAACCTGAAGCTGCGAGCTCGATGAGGTCCCAGTTCGTGGCCTGCTGTCCATATTTGCTTTTCCTGTCCTTGTACTCATTAGCCATGATATCGGTTATCTCATAGTTCCAAAGATGTCCCTTTTCTGCGAAGATCTCGAGCAGGCGGAATTTTACAGGGCGTCCCTCCATCATTCTACCGCCCCCGTCTCACGAAGACTGGATATCTCTTCGGACCCTTCAGATGCCATCAATCCTCCTCCGATGACACAAATGACTGCTCCGAGTACCAGCAGCCATCCGGGGTTGGCTCCCGTGAACATGTAAATGAACACGACGGCCATTATAGCATAAACGCTTCCGACCGCCTGTCCACGACCGACACCTATGAGCGGGAACGACTTGTACCAGGCGACGTAGCAGAAACCGAATGTCAGACCCAGCATTATGAGGACCGTCAACATTGTGGGCTCGAAGATCATTCCGAGGTAATCGAACATCGGGAACCCTGCGATAGCAAGGATCGGTATTACAATTACCCACCAAATGAGGGTCTCGAAAATGAATCTCATGTGGAGACCGACATCAGGCTCGGAAACATCCAGAGCCTTTCCTGCGAAGCATCCCTCGAATCCCCATCCGACGGCTGCCATTATTCCTCCTATGAATCCCCATACCGGTATGTTACCCGAGGACACTTCATCGATGAAGCCCGAGACATAAGCGGTTATGCCTCCGAGGACTATGACGATGATTCCCATCATTGCACGCCTGGATATCTTCTGGCCCAGCCATGTCCTGGATACTATCGATCCCACGACGGGGTACATCAGGGCTGTAACTGCGGCGAAGGCCGCCCCTATGAATCCCATTGCCATGAAACTTCCCAGGACCGCGGTCGCACCGCATGCTGCGGCAAGGAAATACCATTTGTCGGCAGCCTTGACTTCCTTGAAGGTCCTTTTCATCTCACTGAACTTACCCATAAACAGATTCCAGATGCATAGTGTCAAAACTATCAGCAGTGCGTTGATTCCTGTGATCATGACCGCGAAGACCATGAAAGATGTCGTCTCGCTCCCGGTCATTGCAGTGATTTCGGCCTGCATCGTGACGAACGGGTCCAAATACCATACCATGTCCCCTGGGATATACCAAAGTCCCCAGAGCACTGCACAGAAAAGCGCCATCGCGTAACCGAATAGTACTCTCCTCTTGTTGTCTAGCTTGCGCCTAGCATTTATCTTTTCTACCATGCTGGCTTTTGTATCATCATAATTTGCGTTTGCTTCCAATATCTCTACCCCCCGTTTCAAAAACACAGCTCATAGCATCCGCTAGAACTGACATTTTTGAACCTCCGTTTCCCGTTTTAAAAATAATATTTTGTCCGGGCGTGAGCCCGGACTTTATGGTTTATGTTTACCTCTTCGCGCGATACTGCCTGAATCTCTCGCAGCTGTTGATCTTTATACCGAGGAGGTCCTCGATATTCATCTTGGCCGCGATTCCCTTAGGCGTCTTCGGAACTCCGGTTATTACACCGAGGCCCCTCTCCTCTCTGAGGTCCCTGAACACATACTCATCGGACAGATCGAAAGATGTAACTCCGAGCTTCTTAGCCACGTACTCCTTCGCCTTGTCGACCTTCATGCGCTTGGTGAACTCCATCCTTGCGACAAGATCCCCTGCAGTCCTGATCCCTCCCATTCCGGAGGCGACGAAGTGGGCAATAGCCATGCCGGCGGGGTCGCCGACGCCTACCTATATTCCGTCGACTTTCGCAACTTCGACCATAGCCTTGCTGCAGCGGGTGACCGCATCCATGGGCGGGGTCTCCGACATCGGGATTCCGCCTACTCCCATGCCCATGTTGACATGGACGGGGAGCTTGGAGGTTTCACTGCATGCCTTCACAAAGGTGACCGCACGAGCGAGGTTCCACGCGAGGCTCTTTCCGGTGTTCGTGTTCGAAACCGGTCCGAAGACGTCTGCGCCAGCCTTCTCAGCGAGCTTTACCTGCTGGTGAGGGAACATTCCCGCAACGACCTGGCCGTTGTATTCGATCTCTCCGTGGATACCCATGACGTTCTCTCCGGCCATACCGACCATTATGTTGGCGTCGGGGCACTCTTTTCTCAGCTGCTCCACTCCGTGGAGTGTTCCAACGAAGTCCGCATCACCGGCGGAACCGGTGGTGTCGAAGTTGAAACCATCGGAACCGGCGCTGTATATCTTGGTCGACACATATGCGATATCCCTGGCAAGGTGCTTGGAAGCTGCCTCGGCCTGCTGCTGTGCCTCTTCTATCTTGAACTCCCTCATCAGGTCCGCGGGGTTTCCGAATGGTCCATCGGGGCTGTAATAGAGTCCCATGTTGGGCATAGCTCCATAGAAGTACGGGATGATGATGTTGTTCTGGATTACCTCCATGTCGTTCATCTCGTTCGCGATGACCGGCTTGGCGGGCTTTATGCTGTAGTCGGAGTGGGCGAGCTCGAAAGTGTCCGCACAGAGGGTGCGCTCGTGGACAAGGGCTCCGTTGAGCCTGCTCGCGGGAACTCCGCCTCCGCTGTTACCATTGTCTCCGGTCATGTCCAGCTGTCCGATGTCGTATGAAAGGACGACCTCTTTTCCGCGCTGTACTCCCACAACCCTGTCCTTTGAGCATATAATCTCTAGGATGTGCTCCATCTCGTCGGACGAGATTGACTTTACTCCGCCCATGTCGGCAGCATCTGCCGCACCGTCTGCGATGTCCTGCCTTATTTTTTCTTTGGAGAGGTACAGAGTCGCTCCGTCTCCCCTGCGTGTGCAAAATTCAACCATATGCGTTCACCCCAATAGTTCTTTAGCCTTTCCGACCTGCTCGGATGCGGACTCGCTGTAGCAGTCCGCACCGATCTTGTCGGCCCAGGTCTGGGTCACGGGGGCTCCGCCCACCATGACCTTCACCTTGTCTCTGAGGCCGGCGTCCTTCAGCATCCCGATGATGTCCCTCTGGACGGTCATCGTCGTTGTCATCAGGGCGGAAAGCCCCATCATGGTGCATCCGTTGTCCTTGACCTGGGCGATGAAGTCCTTGGAAGGGACGTCCCTTCCCAGGTCGACCACGTCGAAGCCTCCGCACTGGAGCATCGTGGAGCAGATCGATTTGCCGATGTCGTGCACATCGCCTTCCACGGTCCCCATGCATACCTTCGCCAGCTTGACACCTATCTGCTCCTTGGGCAGGTCGCCCTCGAGCGCCTTGACGGCGGCGGACATGCCGTTCGCCGCGCTCAGGACGTGGGGGAGGAACAGCTTCCCTCTCTCGAAGAGGACCCCTACCTCGCTCATCCCGGCGCCCATGGCCTCGATGATGTCCGTGGCCTCCATTCCGGCTGTTTTAGCGTCCGCGGCGGCTTTCTGTATGCCGGGGACTTTGTACGCTACCATCGCGGCCGCGATGGCTTTCCTCTCATTGGCAAAATCACTCAAAGCGATTCCTCCGATACCGTCTTGCTTGTCATTTACTTACCTCCTTTGCGGGTAGACCGCATCGAGCTAATGCTCGAAGTGACGATTTACTTTGTAGTATTTTATCCTGTCGTTGAACAAATAACAATATTTAAATATAAAAAGTGTAAACAACTTGTATTAACGTTGTTTATTTTTTATTGTTATATTTAAATGTACTTGCAAAATGATTGGAAACCGCCGTTTTCTTGTGTATCTGATATATAAAAGTCGCTTTTTTTGCATTCGTCGAACTAATGGATGAAAGTTACATCCAACATATAAATCCGGGGGACAATTGTCGGTATTATCTTCAGGCACGAATCCACGTGCATGTAGCCCGCATCAAGAAGTTGACACGGATGGAACCTGAAGGACTCGATGCTCCTAAAGGATACGGCAAAAGATATTAATCGAACTGTTATGACAAGACATGCTCCTCAAAGCGCAATCTGTCACCAAGTCCTTCGGTCCTGTGAAAGTGCTGAAAGACGTAAGCCTTCAGATAAACGATGGGGACAGCATAGGGCTTATCGGTGTCAACGGTGCAGGGAAGAGCACCTTTCTTAGAATACTTCTCGGCGAGATTAGGCCGGACACGGGCGAAATTACAAGGAATACAAGTAAAATCGGCTACCTGCCTCAGTTTGCAGAATCTTCTTCCGAAGTAACCGTCAGAGAGGTCCTGGGGAGGCCTTACGGGCATGTGGAAAGGATCAGGCACAGAATGTTCGAGATAGAGCAGAAGATGGCGGCAGGCGGGGATATCGATTGGAATGCGGCCGCCGAGGAATATTCCAGGCTCGAATCTGAACTGAACAGTTCTGCAGCGGACGACGAAAGTAAAATTGTCGCCGCCATAGGAAAAGTGGGACTTCCGGCAGATGTGATGGACCGCACAATGGATGCCCTTTCAGGCGGAGAAAGAACAAAGGTTATGCTGACCCGTGTCCTGGTCCAGGCCGAAGAATGTGATCTGCTGATACTCGATGAGCCAACTTCGCACCTGGATATAGGTACGGTCGAGTTCCTTGAGGATTTCCTTCTGAAGTCGGGCTGTGCGCTTGTGGTGATCAGCCATGACAGGTATTTTTTGGATAAGATCGTGACCCGCGTGTCCGAAATATCTTTCGGCAAGACGCGCGAATACAAGGGAAATTATTCTGATTTCATAACAAAGAAGGCGATCGACCTGGACCGCATGGAAAAAGAGTACCGCAGGTATTCCAGCCAGAAACGGACACAGGAAGGGATCGCAGAAGAGATGCATAAGGACATGTGGTTTTCTGCCGTCCACAAGACAAGAGAGAAATTGATATCGAAGATGGATGCAAAGGAAAAACCCGAAGAAGAAATGTCCATCACCGTAAGGATACAGACGGCACAGAAATCGGGTAAGAATGTGATAACTGCTCGTAACCTGTCGGTAGACCTTGGCGGCAGAACGATCATCAAAGATGTCGAACTGGACATCATGAGGGGCGAGAAGATAGGGATCTTCGGTGCGAATGGAGAAGGGAAGAGCACTTTGGTCAAGGCGCTCATTGGCGAAATACCCAGCAAAGGAGATCTTTGGATAGCGCCGGGTGCAAAGATAGGGTACTATTCCCAGAACCACGAGGGTCTCGACCTCCGTCTGACCGCTGAGGAACAGATACTTCAGGCCATAGGAACAGACAGGCGTGCCGAGGCACGTGGTATGCTGGCACGTCTGCTTCTGAGGGGAGACGAGGTGGACCGCCCCATATCAACTCTCTCGGGGGGACAAAGAGCCAGAGTTGCACTTGCGATGCTTCTGTTGAAGGAGACGAACCTTCTGGTACTAGATGAGCCGACCAATTATCTCGACATACCTTCCAGGCACGCGGTGGAGTCGGCGCTTAACGAATATGGGGGAACCCTCATCACTGTGACCCACGACCGTTATTTCCTGGACTCGGTGTGCACCAGCACTATAGAGGTCAAGGACGGCCAAATAAGCAGGTCGGCCGGAACTTACTCCGAACGCAAAGGTGTGAAAAACATCCGGGAGATAGTCATGGACGCAGACGAATACAGAGTCCTGGCACCTTTCAAGAACTGGGTCATAGGCAGGAAATACAACAAGGGAGAACGGGTGCTTGTGACTCCTGCAGAGCTTGAGAGCTTCCAATGGGCCATAGACCAGGAGAAGATGAAAAGGACCGGCGGAAGCCAGAGGAAAAAAGTTACAGTCAGCAAGGATGAAAATAAACAGTGATGCTGTTCATTGGACACTTTTTTAAATCATACCGATATACGCGTGCAAGGAAAAAGGATGGACGAAGTAGCCTTTCTGACTATTATGGCGTTGATGCTGGTGCTTGCCAGCGTGGCGTCTATCCTGTTCAGCAAACTTAGGATGCCGGCCATCATCGGGTATCTGGCGGCCGGCATATTCATCGCAAATTTCTGGGGCATCCCCGAGGGAGAGAGCAATACCGTCATAGATCTTCTGTCCAACATCGGTCTGGTACTGCTCATGTTCGCCATCGGCATGGAGCTTAACATCAAGAAGCTGAAACAGAGCGGCGCCTTCACGATAATGGTCGCCGCAGTACAGCTTCCTCTGATGGTCCTATGCGGATACATAGCCGGATCTCTGCTCGGCTGGAACATGGTCGAGTCCATTTTCCTCGGCGCAGTAATATCGGGATCGTCCACCGCGGTGGTTACCGCCGTCCTAAGGGCCAACAAGAAGATTTCCAAAGATACGGCCGACACGGTCATACTGGTAACGGTCATGGAGGATATTGGGCAGGTCATCATACTCACGATGGCATCCCCTCTCCTTGTCGGACAGTCCCCAACAGCCTCGGGTATGCTGGGACTCGTGCTGGG
>DAMX01000025.1:9361-11879 GCA_002497195.1 Methanomassiliicoccaceae archaeon UBA354
GGGTATGCTGGGACTCGTGCTGGGCATCGTCATTTTCATGGTTGCGTCCATTGTGCTGGGCCTTCTCGTTCTTCCACGCTTCTTGAACTGGGTCAGCAGCCGCTTCAACCGTGAGATCATCCTTATCACCGCTCTCGGACTGTGCTTCTTCCTGGCATTGCTCTCTACTTATGTGGGCCTCTCGATGGCTATAGGCGCTTTCATTATGGGGCTCATAACTTCGCAGTGCAAAGACGCACATATGATAGAAAAGGACATAGAGCCGATGAAGAACACGTTCATGGCAATCTTCTTCATAGACGTGGGCCTGAAAATACATCTTGCCGATATCAGTTCGAGTCTGACTCTGGCCATATACATCTTCATCGTCTTCTTGATATCCAAGACAGTAACCGTTGTATTCGCATATTTCATCGGAAATAAGGATTTCAAGACGTCTCTGGTGTCAGCCATGAGCCTCCTGGCGATGGGTGAGTTCGCGTTCATAATATCAAAAACAGCACTGGATGCCGGTGCCGTCAGTAACGATTTCTATACGGCAGTTGTGCTGGCGGCTCTGATGTCGATGATATTGATGCCGCTTTTCGCAACTCACAGCACCAATGCTTACGACATATTGAAGAAGTATACTCCGAGGGTCATAGTCGGCGGAATAGAGAAATTGGAGTCGAAGAGGTCCGATTTCTATTCCAGGATAGTATTCTCAACCAAATCTGCGAAACGCGTCAGGAACCGGTTCGTAATCGTCTACGTGTGCGTCCTTATAATGGCATTGGTCGAGATAGTTTTCTACATCTATGGCCCTCTGCTCGCAGACATAATAATATCCAACTTGGGCACGAGCCTCAGGGTTTCCAACATCATCGTCCTGTCACTGAATCTGGCAGCCCTGGTTCCGGCGACCGCGGGTGTGGTGCTCAGCCTCAAGGTCATCGACAGGATGCTCATAGAAGGAGGCAAGCGCAAGCGCGGTTACTATATCGAAGATGATTCCGACGCACGTTCGGCCTACTCCAGATTCATAGAGATCAGCAATATCCTGCTGATCATGGCGCTGGACTTCGTAATAATGCTCGTCGTTCCCAACCCGTTACCGCTGCTGGACCACCTGGTGATAATGATTACCGGCCTGGTAGTGATATTGTTCGTGTACCTCTACAAATACGCCAGAAAGTCTTAAGGATGCGTTGCCCGGCGATTGAGAGGAATGCTGAAAGTATCTGTAAAAGGAAAAAGAGAGTGCCGGTCCAGATACCGGCAGTTGATGTTTAAGCCGCGGAATCGTCGAATATGTTGGTCTTCTTCTGCATGTCCTCGTAAAGCGAGAACAACTCCTCGTGGGAGATGCTGCGGTGCATCTGGACCGAGGCGCGCCTGACCATGTCCAAGAGGGCTGATGCCATATCCTTGTCGATGTTGACGCCCATCTCGGCGAGGACCGTTATGAGGGTGTTCCTTCCGGAGTGCTTCCCTATGACCAACTTCCTCTCGAGGCCCACTTCTTCAGGGTCGTAAGGCTCGTAGTTTATAGCATCTTTTATTATGCCGTCGGCGTGGATGCCCGCCTCATGGGCGAAGCAGTTGGAACCCAAGAATGGCTTGGCCACTTCTATCGGACGGCCGGAGGCCTTAGATACGAATATCGACAGGTCCCTTAGCTGCTTCGTGTCTATACCTGAGTCGATACCGAACAGGTGCTTCGACGACATGACCACCTCTTCGAGCGGAGAGTTACCGGACCTTTCTCCGATGCCCATAACCGTCGTGCTTGCGAACCTCGCCCCTGCGTGGATGCCCGCGATGCAGTTGGCGGTCGCCATTCCGAAGTCATCGTGCATGTGCATCTCCACATCCATTCCCGTCTCGGAAATAATCCTGTGAATGCGATCGTATGTGGAGAACGGCTGCTCCCTTCCGATGGTGTCGCAGTATCTGAAACGGTCCGCGCCCGCTTCTTTGGCTGTTTTGACGAACTCGATGAGAAAATCGATATCGGCGCGGGTGGAGTCCTCCCCGTTGCAGGATATATAGAATCCGTGATCTTTTGCGTAAGATACCGCCTCGTATATCTTATCCAGAACCCATTGGCGGCTCTTCTTGAGCTTGTGATCGATATGAATATCGGATGCAGACATGGATATTGCCACGGAGTCTACCCCGCAGTCGATGCTGGTGTTTATATCGTTGATATCTGCCCTGTTCCATCCCAAAATAGATGCGTTGAGGCCCATGTGCGCTATGTGCCTGACGGCCATCTTCTCGTCGGTACCCATGGTGGGAATGCCTGCCTCGATCTGCTGGACTCCTGCGCGGTCGAGCATCTGGGCGATCTTGTATTTTTCCAGATTGGAGAAGACAATGCCCGCCGTCTGCTCTCCGTCCCTAAGCGTGGTGTCGCAGACGTTGAGCCTCCCGCTCAGCGCCTGGGTTATATCCTCTTTACTTCTCATTTAAATTCCCCAAGTTCACGGCATGCCGCTTGTAAAACTAAACCTGTTTGACAGTCGGGTTATCCTAT
>DAMX01000025.1:12057-12512 GCA_002497195.1 Methanomassiliicoccaceae archaeon UBA354
CCTATAATATTTATTAATATTTTCTATCGGGTGTGCAGAACCAGCAGTTTCGTGCTATTGTCATCAGACAGCATACCTCAGGATCGCCCCGATCCCGCCGAGGGCCGCAAGCCTCTTTCCGGCATCGTGTTGAGAGGATATCACGAGTATGCTGCCCCTCTGCGACTCCACATCTCTGACCACGGAATCCAGGTCCTGCTCCCTGACCTTGGAGTCCAGGACCAGCAGGGTTTCCACCGCTCCCGCGGATGCAGCGGCCGATACTTCTGCCTGCCCGTACGTCGCCGGGCCGTCCCGGGCTATCTCGGTCATTAGACGCTCGACGGCCTCCATCTCGGCACCTACAGTCGATTCCCTCAGCACCTCCGCGCCCATTCCCGCCTTCATAAGTTCGTTTATGCCCGCCATCCCGCACTGGCCCGTATGATAGACATAACACCTGGAGAACAGGTCCG
>DAMX01000025.1:12711-12912 GCA_002497195.1 Methanomassiliicoccaceae archaeon UBA354
AACTTTTTCCGGTCTCGGCCAGCAACTCCTTCTCGAATCCGGGGCCGAGTAGGACCACGGGCATGTCCTTTTCGGCGCAGGCCCTCACCTTGGATATCACCTCTTCGTGGTATCCGTCGGGCCCTCTTCTCTTTTCATCATATTGCTTACCGGAACGTCCGGACCTGATGAATGCTATCTCCTTCAGGCCGTACTGCCTTA
>DAMX01000079.1:0-2790 GCA_002497195.1 Methanomassiliicoccaceae archaeon UBA354
TCTTCCAACTGATCTACCTGCCCGGTAAGACTCAGTCATTAATTGTTCCTATTAAAGGTTTCCTAATGGCATTCATTCGGATTTGCCGATGAAGCCCTCTACGAGGGTGGACTGGTACCTGTGGACTTCTCCCGGGATTGTTGTAGGATACTTGCCGCATACGCATGCCAGGCAAAGATCGGCTTCCGGAATGCCGACCGCCTCTATGAGTCCCTTCACACTGATGTACGCCAGGCTGTCGGCGCCTATTATCTGGCAGATCTGGTCGACGGAATGGTCCGTCGCTATGAACTGGTCGCGTGTCTTCATGTCCACTCCGTAGTAGCATGGAGCTATTACCGGCGGACATCCGATGCGCACGTGCACCTCCGTAGCTCCGGCGCCCCTAAGCATGCTGATGAGCTTCTTCAGCGTCGTGCCGCGCACGATGCTGTCGTCCACGATCAGGATCCTCTTGCCTTTGACCGTGCTCTTTATAGGGTTCATCTTCGTGGATAC
Source organism: Methanomassiliicoccaceae archaeon UBA354 (assembly GCA_002497195.1). Lineage (GTDB taxonomy): Archaea > Thermoplasmatota > Thermoplasmata > Methanomassiliicoccales > Methanomethylophilaceae > VadinCA11. The sequence goes on from DAMX01000079.1 coordinate 499, forward strand.
GGCCGCCTCCCTCTGCCTCTGGTCAGGCAGGATGAACGTCCTTTCCGCAAAACGGTTCTTCATAAATCCCTCTTCGTAGGGGATTCTTGACTCGACCGAAAATCCTATCGCGTGCGCGCGCCCGGAATCGGGTATCGGCATGATGAGGTCCACGTCGGCCGGGCTTTCCCTCGCTAAGACCTCGCCGATCTTCCTCCTCACCTCATATACCTCGCGACCGTCCATTACCGAGTCTGGTCTGGCGAAGTACACCCATTCGAACATGCAATGGGCCTTGGGGCTCGATGTGTTGTACGGGTAGCTGATGATCTCGGTGGGGGTTATCTCGACGATCTCGCCGGGCATCACGTCCCTGATGAGCTCCCCGTTCAACGCATCGATCGCAGCAGACTCGGAAACGAGCATGTACCCATCCCTTATCCTGCCGATGCACAGGGGCCTCATGCCTCTCGGGTCCCTTATTCCGAAAAGCCTGTTGTCCACGAGCATGACCAACGAGAATGCTCCGTCCAGCTCGCCGCATGTGGCCTTGAGGGCCCTTATCGGATCTGAGTGCTGTGCGGAAAATTTGCTGAAAATCTTGGTGACGAGCTCGCTGTCCGAGTCCGTGAAGAAAGACCATCCCGACGCGAGATACATCTCCTTGAGGACGTCGAAATTGGTAATGTCGCCGTTGTGGGCGATGGCCAGGGGGCCGTATCTCGTGGTGGCCGTCAGGGGTTGCGCGTTGCCGTCGATCTTAGTCCCCGTCGTCGGATATCTCACATGACCTATCCCGACGGTCCCGTGTAGCTTGCTGAGCATGTATTTGGGGAGGGCGGTCTGGACGAGTCCGCTGTCCTTGACCGTGTCTATGGTCCCCTCAGAATTGTATACGGATACTCCAGCACTCTCCTGTCCGCGGTGCTGGATTATCATGAGAGTTTTTTGCAGGGCAGGCACAACGTTGTTTTCGGCACTGATTCCCACAACACCGCAACTGTGTTTCGGCCCTGTCATACTTCTCACTTAATCGTGGCACTTGGCCCAGGTGTAGCTCCTGAGCTTGGCGGTTTTACCATACCCGCAGGAAGCGCATGCGCCCTTCCTCACATGGTACGAGCGTTTTCCGCACCTGCGGCATGGGATGTGAGTCCTGTTGCTGTTGTGTCTCCCCTTTGCCGATGTTCCAGTTCCCATTGTATCACTCCTTATGGCGAAATGTAAATTATGTTGTCTCCGCGCACTATTGCCATTCTGTGCTTGGCGACAGGCTGGCCCTCGACGAGCTCGTCGGCGTTCTTCAGCACTACGTTCATGAACTGATCGTATCCGTCGAGCACGCCTCTGTACTCCCTCTTACCCCTGAGGACGACGATGACATTGTTGTTCACCGCTTTTCCCAGGATAGACAATGGTTTCATCATCTAAAGCCACCAGATGTCCATAAAGGGTTTACTATTTGAAGGTTTGTAGGTGGGTCATGCCCTTTATCAGATGAACGCCCCTATTGCGGGTGCGTCCAAGCGGTCCATATCATAGAATATTATCGCTTCCCTGATCCCGTCCGCACCCATCCCTGTGCCCATGAAGTGGTCGAGCATCGAGGCCCTCCAGAGAAGGTCGATCACCGATACTGCAACGGTACCATAGTAAGCATTGGACATGGAGTCCTCGTATCCGGCGGAATCTATGTTGCTGTAAACGCTGCCCATGAAGCTCTCTCTCCTGTTGAGCAGGGAAATGTATTGTGCCAGTACGTCTCTTCCGCTGCCCTCCAACGGCTTGAGGGGTATCTTGGATGCTGACGCGAAGGCTTTGTGGACCAGGTCGCCGTCGTCGTCCATCACCATCCACTCCAGGCTGTCCCCGTCCGCCATGAACATGTTCCAGTTCCATTTCTCGTCGCAGTAGATCGGTACGCTGAGAGGGTCATCGGAAGACATGGACTCCATCGCGGCAGAGCGGGCCGCCTCGTCCAGATCGCCTATGTCGGGGCTTGTGTCCGGAACGACTTCCGAGATCGACATCACGTCTTCTGTCTGGGACATGTCCAATATGCGTCCCAGGCAGTAAGGGTCCGTGAACTTGGACAACGATACGGAGACCGACGTCCGTATTGCGGACGGGTCGCCCATCACCCCGGCTTCGATGCAGTTCCTGTAGAACTCTTCGTAGACCTTCTTGGATTCCCGGAATGCCGGATATATCCTTCCCGATGCCGCTTCGACCGCTGTTTTCGCCTCCGTCTCGGCATCGGCGCCTTTGCCGGTCCAAGCTCCCCTGCAGGAGAGATCGAGCTCCACGGAGACC
>DAMX01000082.1:0-5986 GCA_002497195.1 Methanomassiliicoccaceae archaeon UBA354
ATTAGGATTAGGAACAGCGGCGCCGTGATGTAATAGCAATACTGCCAATCGAACCGCGACACGATCCATCCGCCCCCCAGCAGTCCGATTGAGACGCCGACGGAGAACATGGCGCTGACGATGCCGATCGACATCGGCACCATCTCCTTGGGGAAAGTGTCCCTGATTATGCCGTAGAATATCGGGAACATGGTCAGTCCGATACCCTGCATGGCACGGAAGGCGATGAGGCAGACGAAATTGCCATAGGTCAGCGCACAGCCTATCAGTCCTACGGTGTATATCGCCAGGGTGACGATCAGCATCTTCCTTTTTCCGTAAAGGTCTGCCAGTTTTCCGACGATGGGGTTCAGCACCGCGCCCACGAGAAGATATATCGACAGTATCCAGGGCACCCATCCGGAGTGGTCCGGGAAGCTCGAAGATATGTGCTGAAGGGCCGGAACAAGCATTATGTCGATGAACATGACCATCATCGCCACGAACGCCATCAGGACCAGCGTGGTCCTGCAACCCTTCATATCCTCGCCTTTGAAACCCATTGTACGACCCGTATTCCAGCCAGCCGTCTGCTTCATATTAACGTTTGCACCCCGGGCGCGACCTCGCGTCGACGTGGGGCCTTGCCGTCGGCCCCCGTCGCAGTTATAGACTATGACCATAATCTCCGCCGCATGTCCTTCAAGTACGGCGGGTTGAGAGATTCCATCGTGGACGCGATAAGGAGGGGCACCGAAGGCAGGAACGTAGGCGTCGCCTTCTCGGGCGGACTGGACTCGGGGCTCGCGGCCGCGGTATCAAAGGATTACGCCGATTCGGTCGTGCTTTACACATGCGGGACCGATACCTCACACGACGTCGTCATGGCCCGGGACCTGTCGGAAAGGATAGGCCTCCCCTGGGTCCACGTGAAGATTTCCCGGGACAACGTGGAATCCCTAATACGGGAGATGATGGCCGCTACTGACGTCCGGGACCCCTTCACCATTTCGTACGAGCTGCAGCTTTTCAGCGTCTGCAGGGCGTCCGGAGAGGACGTGATACTGACCGGTCAGGGCGCGGACGAATATTTCATGGGATGTGCGAAGTTCGTCGGTTGCCCGTATGCGGATTATGAGATATTCAGGAAAGACAGCGTAAAAAGGCTCTTGGAGGTGTCCGTCCCCTGCGAGAGGGCGATCGCGGCGCATTTCGGAAAAGATATCGTCTATCCGTACATGGACCAATCGGTTGTAACTGAGGTGGGAAAGATAGGCCCGGAGGTGCTGAGGCCCAAGGACATGGACTCCAGGAAGGCCGTGCTCAGAGAAGTGGCGTTAGACCTGGGACATCCCGTCATAGCCGAAAGGAAGAAGAAATCCTCGCAGTACGGCTCGGGGACCACCGATATAATCCGCGCGCTGGCGAAGGAGAAGGGCATGATGTACAATCAGTATATCGCGTCCATCTATGACGTAGTAAAAGGAAACGGCATCAGAATCGAAGATTCGGACATCTATTGAAAATAGCCGGTCCGCAGTCTGTAGGTTGCTCTTAGCGATCATCTCATCTTCGGCAACGGTGCCAAGGATGCCGAATGCGGATCCCTTCAGACAGAAACAAAAAGGTCACCTCGCTATGGCCGATGACGGAATGGACGCCGACGTTGTGAGAGGACACAATCCGATGTCAGCTGCCGTGGACGGGGCCCGGATATTTTCTTCGCCAAGGTTATGAAATCCGCTCTTCCATGAACGGCCTGTCCCGGACAAGATGGCAAAGTGCCGTCGGATCATGTCCGATAAGCATATGGACGATACAGGGATAAGTTCATATTGATTATTATCTATATTATGTCGTATGAACGCAGATGTTTTCAAGGCTTTTTCTGACCCCAACAGACTAAAGATTTTAGAAATGCTCGCGGGCGGCGAACTCTGTGCATGCAAGATCCAGGAAAATTTGCATATTACCCAGCCAACACTGTCTCATCACATGTCAACTCTGCAGAAGAGCGGATTGGTGATTGTCAGAAAGAACGGACAATGGTCTCATTATTCTATCAATGTCGATGCCTTCAACGATGTCATCGTTTACGTTTCGTCTCTCGTTCCCAAAGAAGAACGTTCGGACGTAAAAAGCGATTGCGAAGCAGTCGCACATTAATTCATTTAGATATGTCTATATAGATACTAATCTATCTTTAATTCATGGCAACAGTCGTCGTTGACATGAGGACTTGCGACAAGACGCATAGGATCACCGTCACCGCAAGGGAGGACGGGGATTTCGATGTCGGTATCGAGTCCGACTGTCCGAAGATTGAGGCATACGGTTCACGCCTGGGGAAGATATCGCTGACGGACCTGCTGGACCTCGAAGGTAGCCGCATAATGTCTTCCGATATGAGGCAGGACATATCGGCAAACTGCCTGTCTGCCATGGGCGTGATCAATGCCGGCTGGATAGAAGCGGGCATGCTCTCCAGAACACTGGTTGCCAAATCGGCGCAGAATTCGGTAAGATTCACGGACGGGGACGGAGGCTTATTGAAATGAGCTCTGTCTGGGATTTCTTCCAGGTCCAGGTTCTCGGGATGCGTTGGCTTAACGATCTGGTGGGTTCGCTGCTCACGGTCCTGGGGGTGGACATCGGAACACAATTAGGCGGTAGCATGCAGTTCTTCATCTACGATCTCATTAAGATCGTAATGCTTTTGGTAACCCTCATCTTCGTGATATCTTACGTACAAACATTTTACCCGCCCGAGCGGACCAAGCTCATATTGAGCAAGTTCAAAGGCGTCAAGGGAAATACCATAGGTGCTTTGCTGGGAACGGTCACGCCGTTCTGCAGCTGTTCGTCCATACCCATATTCATAGGTTTCACGAAGGCTGGGCTGCCGCTCGGCGTGACCTTCTCATTCCTCATATCGTCGCCCCTGGTGGATTTTGCCGCATTGACGATATTGATGAGTATTTTCGGCATCGAAGTCGCATTGCTGTACGTCGTAGTGGGGATCGTCATAGCGGTCGCGGGAGGGATGATCATCGAGCGCATGCGTCTGGAAGATCAGATACAGGAGTTCGCGCGTCCGACGGTCGCAGAGGGCCCCTGCGCCTGCTCCTGTTCAGGCAACGGCTCGAAACAATGGTACGAGCTCACCAGGAGAGAACGTTCGGCGGAATCCTGGATGCAGGTCAAGAACACATTGAGGAAGGTGTTTCCATATGCCGTAATAGGTGTTCTGATAGGCGCGCTCATCCACAATTGGATACCGACAGAAATAATACAGGACGTACTGGGAGAGAACAATCCATTCTCTGTGATCATAGCCACTTTGATAGGCATACCCGTCTATGCCGACATATTCGGCACGATCCCCATAGCCGAAGCTCTGTATGCAAAAGGGATCGAGGTCGGTACGATATTGGCCTTCATGATGGGGGTGACCATAATGTCGATCCCCTCGATCGTGTTGCTGAAGACGGTCGTCAAGAACAAGTTGCTGGCAATATTCATCGGAATATGCCTTTTGGGAGTTATATTGACCGGATACCTGTTCAATCTGATATTCTGAGGTGAAAAATGTTTGGAAAAAAGAAAACGAAGGAAAATGCAGACGACGCATTCGTGAAGATTCTCGGAACCGGGTGCAGGAACTGCAAGGTGCTGGAGGAGAACACAAGAGCGGCGATGGCAGACCTGGGAATGGAACAGGAAATAGGACATGTGACCGAAATCGCGGAGATTGTAAAATACGGGGCCATGCTCACGCCTGCCCTGGTATTCGGAAAGGAAGTGGTCTCGGTCGGCAAGGTTCTGAAGACTAGCGAGATCTTAGAACTGATAACAAAGAAAAAGGAGATGTTTGAATGAGGATGTTGGAAGAATTCGACCCGTATTTTACGGAAAAATTAGACGAAATAGATGCGAATTACAAAGAAAAGATGCCATTCGACGAGAAAACGTACCAGCTGATATGTTTCGCTCTGGCGATCAAGTCCCGTAGCGCGCCGTGCGTCAAGAAGCACTTCCGCGGGGCGATGACGGCAGGAGCGACGGTCAAAGAGATATCTTACATCTTGGCCCTGGTGATGCGCGAATCCGCAGGCGGGGACGATTGCTGGACGCACGATGTCCTGGGAGATTGGACAGAGTTGCTGAAAAGCGATTTCACCTGTCCCTGTACGAAGTGACGGCAAAGGGGGGCCGTACGAAGCATCGTAAACAGTCGGTGTCGCCGATCCCGCCGGTTGGAAAAATTCATTGAAAAATCGAATGGTTTTCGACTGAAAACAGGAAACCGGGATCGACAGCCGTACTGTCCGCATTACCGCCCATCGCGAAGCATGCAGACGGGCGCAGATAAGGTGGAACATGTTCGACATCCTCATGGACGATGTGCAAAATGTGCCCGAACCCCGTGAAATCGCCTGCATTGCGATCTAAGGTGCATATATGAACCTGGAATCCGTCCCGTGAGGCATTGTGTCGGCCGTAAAGATTCCCGCCACCAGCAAAAGAGAGTGTTCCGGTCAAAGAAAATCCACGAGATGAAAACGACATATCCCTAATGAAATAACAGATTTGAAGTATGGCCCACACAATACAGTACGGAGCTGATGTTTCGTGGGGCTCTTCAAATCATACTTCGAAAAAAGAAAACAAAAGTATGACGAAAAGGTGAAGATCTGTTCCGAACTTATTTCGGAAGTTGAAAGGATACAGAGTTCCGTCGCCTGCCTGTTCTCTGACGCGGAGACGTATGTGGAACCGGGAGCAGATCTTGAACTGAGAGGAATGTTCGAAGCCCTCCGCATACCTTCCGATCTCAAGAAGGTGTCCGATTACAAGTCGCTCGTATCGAAGAGGGAATCCCTCAGGTCCGTCTTCCATGAACTAGACGGCAGGATCGTGGCACATAACGATGACCTTACCCGGAAAAGGATAGCCGAGGCTATGAAAATCATCGGCACAATCGAAGGAAGGTCTCCGGACGAGCAGCAATGGTCCTGCATCGTAAGAGAATTCCACAATCAGCTTGTGGTCGCCGGTGCCGGGACCGGGAAGACCTCCGTCGTTGTGGGGAAGGTCAAATATCTTCTTCAAACGGGAGGATGTGGTCCGGAGGACATTCTGGTACTTTCGTTCACCAACGCCTCCGCATCGGAAATGCGGGAAAGGATCCGTTCGGAGACCGGCTGCGACATCCGCGCGATAACATTCCACAAGCTGGGCAAGGACATAATCGCGGAAGCGGAGGGCAGGTCCCCGTCTGTAACCAACATCGATCTGAACGAATTCGCGGCCGAACAGATAGAGGTGTTTCTGAAATCCGACATATTCGCCAGGAATCTGATGAAGTACCTTCTTTTCGCACACGGTCAAAAGGAAAGGGAGAAGAAATTCGAGACCGAAGAAGAGTATCGGAAATACATCGTCTCTGACCCGTACGTGACCCTGAAGGGAGAGAAGATAAAGAGCCAGGGCGAACTGGACATCGCAAATTTCCTTTCTATCAGCGGCATCGGATATGAGTACGAGCGCCCTTACGAAAAAGACACCGTCGACGGCAAGCACTCACAATACTGCCCCGATTTCTTTCTGACGGAACATGGCATCTATATCGAGCATTTCGGAATAGACCGCAACGGGAACGTTCCTGATTATTTTTCCTCCGAGGACGGAAAAACGCCCTCGGAGACTTACCGCGATTCAATGGAATGGAAGAGAAGGCTTCACAAAGAAAACGGAACGATGATGATCGAATGCTACGCCTACGAGGGGCCGGAGGGGACCCTCCTTGACAACCTCGAGAGGAAGTTGACGGAACACGGCGTGATTATGCGACCGATGTCGCCGCAGCAGATCCTGGATTCAATGGACGGGGAGATAAAAGGTGGGCTGCCCGAGCTCACAGCAAAGATAATCACCCTCATCAAATGCAGGGGCGGTACGGTAGAAGGCGCCCTATCGGGTGCCAAGCTGACATGGGGCGACAGGA
>DAMX01000003.1:0-3209 GCA_002497195.1 Methanomassiliicoccaceae archaeon UBA354
CGTAGGCGGAAGGGCCGGGATTTCCCCTTGACCCCCCGTCGGAGAAGATTTTCAACATTTCTCTGTCACTGGCCTGTTGGACCTGTCGACCTTGACTATCTCGGTCTCCACGGGGCAGTCCGTAAGCTCGTATCCCATGATGATCACCAGATCGCCTACGCTGCAGAGGCGGGCCGCGGCCCCGTTGATGCAGATCTCGCCCGAGCCCTTCTCCCCGTAAATGGTGTAGGTCTCGAAGCGGTTTCCATTGTTGATGTCGGCTATGGTAACCTTTTCACCCGGCAGTATGCCTGCCATATCAAGCAATTCACCGTCCACCGTTATGCTGCCCTCGTAGTCGAGGCGCGTCTCTGTGACCGTGGCGCGGTGTATCTTGCTGCGGAGCATCCAACGCATGAGTGGTACTGTTCGTTACAGGTTAAAGAAACTTTCCCTACAACGCGATCTGTCCGAGAACGCATTTTCTATCCGGTCGCTTAATTATTTTGAGATTATTACCAATATGATCATATTATGTCATATAGTAACATGAATTCAAAAAAATAACATAAACATTATATTGTATCGAAGTATGGAGGTCGCATGCAAAATAAGAAAGCCCTAATCATCCTGGTCGCGTGCTCCATGCTTTTCGCAGCTTCCATAGCGTCGCTGACCGATGGGGATGAGGTTTCCGCGACTTCTCCGATCGTCATCACCGACTCTGCGGGCCATCAGATAACCCTGAGCGCTCCCGCGGAGCATGTGGTCACAATGGGCTTCGCTTTCACACTGACCGTGATGGACCTCGGAGGCACGGAAAAGATAGTCGGATATGACCGTTATTCGACTTATGATTACAATGGGGACGAAAGGATGGAAGTCCTCGAGGGTACCGCAATGCTAGGCACGGGATATAACTCCGACAAGGCATCCCTCATATCGGGGCTGGCACAGCTTGTGGAAGACGGTTTGTTCGACAAGGATACGGATGTGGTGTTCATGAACAATTTCTCTTCGACACTTGCCACCGGAGCGGTCTACGACAATCTGGTCGCAGAAGGGTACAACGTTATATGCCTAGGTGCCAAGACGTACGAAGAATCCATAGATGTGGTGGAGGCCATTTCCGACGCCATGGGCCTCAATTCTTCAGGTTCGGTAAGCAATATGACAAGTGCCAGAGATACAGTGATAGAAAATATAGCGGATATCGCCGAAGAAGACAGGCCGAGAGTGATGTACATATCCGTCACTGGCGACACCATAAAAGTCTACAACAGCGGACTTGCAGTATCCATGATAGAAATATGCGGAGCGACGAACGCAGGAAGCAATGGAAGTTCGGCGACATCCTACAACTCGGACACGTCGGCTGTGATACAGGCCAATCCCGACGTCGTCTTCCTCGACGGCAATTATGACGGGACCGCAGACGATTTCAAAGAGGAATTCAGCCTTCCATCCAGCTTCAACGTCTACAAGCTGGACAAAGACTGGAATAATCCATGCCCCGGAATGGCGGCCGGACTCGAAGCGGTCTACATCCAGCTCTACCACTCGCCCCTCTACAACGACGAGGGTTCATTCATTTCGGAGAACGGAGCGCTGATAGCGATATCCATAGTCACGTTGATAGCCATAATCGCGGTCGCGGTCGTGCTGGTGAGGCGTCACTAATCTTTATACCGAACATATCGCCCTTACGAAGAACGTGGAAATATGGACAGGCGAAAGAAAACAGCAATCATCCTGATAGCGTTGGCGGCGGTATTCGTCCTGCTCTTATTTCTGGAGCTGAGATGGGCGCAGCTGTGGCTCCTATCTCCTCAGGAGGTCTGGGAATCTCTGATCGGGAAGAACAGTAACTACCGCATCATAGTCGTGGACCTCAATCTGACCCGTGTGCTGTTCGGCATGATAGTGGGCGCCGGCCTGGCGGTGGCCGGTGCGGTCATGCAGGCCCTGTTCAAGAACCCGATGGCCTCGCCTTATACTCTCGGGCTCTCGTCAGGCGCCGCATTGGGCGCCGCATTGGGGATTCTCTTCCCTCTTTCGTTCGTACCTGAGGTCGCATCGGTCCCAATCCTGGCTTTCGTTTTCTGTCTGGGGACCATGTTCCTCGTGTACTCTATTGCCAGAGTGGGCAACCAGACGCACATGGAGACTCTTCTGCTGGCCGGAATAGCCGTAGCGGCATTGGCGCAGGCGGCGGTCTCCCTGCTCACGTACATAGCGGGCGAGAGCATCACGGAGATAGTCTTCTGGGGAATGGGCAGCCTGACCGTCAGCCTCCCATGGGTCAAGATCCCGATAGTGCTGGTCCTCAGCGCCGTGGGCATATTCGCAATGCTCTACTACGCCAAGGACCTGAACGCCATGATGCTGGGGGACGCCCACGCCATGGACCTTGGAATAGACGTAAAAAAGACAAGGCTGGCACTGTTGATCGCCTCGTCTCTCGTCACCGCGGCTGCGGTATGTTTCGTGGGGACCATCGGCTTCGTAGGCCTTGTGATCCCGCACATACTCAGGATACTTCTTGGTCCGGACAACCGTCTGCTTCTGCCGATGTGCGTGCTGACCGGAGGGATATATCTTGTAGGATGCGACTATCTGGCACATCTCTTCGCCCAATCTCTGGGCGTCATGCCCATAGGCATAGTGACATCTCTGATAGGCGCCCCGTATTTCATCTATCTGCTCAGGAGAAGAAAAAAGGAGGTGGGATGGGTATGAGCCTGGATATCCGTGACTTATTCTACAATTACGATGGGAAGCCTGTTCTCAAAGACGTTTCGTTCCTGGTCAAGGAAGGAGAGGTCCTGGGGATACTGGGGCCCAACGGATGCGGAAAGACGACCCTGCTGGGCAATCTGAACAGGAATCTGAGCCCCAAAGGCGGATGCGTGCTTCTGGACGGGGAGGACCTTCACAATTACAAGAAAAAAGACATCGCGAAGGAGATAGCGGTGGTTCCGCAGGACAGTCGCGTAGGTTTCTCGTTCACCGTAAGAGAGATCGTCTCCATGGGCAGGATGCCATTCCAGGACGCCTTCCAGGGAGACTCCTCGGAAGACCTCAGGATAATCGAAGACGCGATGAGGAAGACCAACGTACTGGATATGGCAGACCGTTACGTGAACACCATGAGCGGCGGGGAAAGGCAGAAGGTCATAATCGCCAGGGCCATGGCGCAGACGCCCAAGATACTGCTGATGGACGAGCCC
>DAMX01000104.1:0-145 GCA_002497195.1 Methanomassiliicoccaceae archaeon UBA354
CAGGACTGATGTGACGCCCATCAGCAGAATGTAGCTGCCGTAAGTGATCAGCACCTTCGAGAAATCCATGTGCAGGTATGCCAACAGCGTTATCAGAAGCATGAAGAAAGTGATGGCCAGCACGCTCATGCTCAGGCGCCTCTTC
>DAMX01000104.1:369-1575 GCA_002497195.1 Methanomassiliicoccaceae archaeon UBA354
GGGGCCTGGGATATCGCCTTCGCGCCGACGGCGCGTATTATGTGCCAGGGTATTATCAGTACAGCGATGAAAAGCGAAAGAAGAAGGGACAGCATGACCATCTCTTCTATCGGCATCTCGTTGACGAAATAGGGGTTCAGGAAGATATAGGAACATATGATGAATCCCATGTAGAATATGTCGAAGGCCACCTCCCTGAAGACCTCCGAATTGAATTTGCCATCGTCCTCCTCGGGATCCAGCACCACATCTTTCACGTCTATGATGTCGGGCACGTCGAAGAACCACAAGGCGATCCTTTTGATCTTGCCCTTGGGATTCTGGCTGACGAGACCCAGCATCAGCCTCGAGAAGTACCTTCTGAAATAAGCTGATATCACGGATGACACTGCGATGGCCACGAAGAGTATCGCCGCCTCTATGACATAGAATCCGGCGAGCATCGTTTTTACGGTTACTTCACCGTCTCCCATGAAAAAGTAGAAGCGGCTGATGAACAGGTTCGGTGCGAACCCCTTTCCGTATATGTAGAACAGCGAAAAGGAGAGGATTATGGGAAGCAGAACAAGGATCGGGACGATGTAACGGTACTTTATCATGGGCGCGTCCATAAAAAATGCACAGAACATTCCGAGCGCCGCGAACCCCAGAACGAAACCCACGCACAACCAGTACAATATATCATAAGTCGTGCTGGCCGAGTACTCCGTGGAAAGTATGCCCACCGCCAGCAGGCAGCTCAATATCACCAACGGAAAATATGTGACTATGATTGTGTCCAGCTTTTCGTGCCTGGGCTTAGCGTCCTTTGATCCCATGTTCGACAGTCCTCCACCTGGTACATGACCGATGGACATCTTATCCTTTCGCAAATATATTATTGATGGCAATCGATAGGCTACATCATGGCCGACCCGAAGGGATTAAAGAACAGGGGATACACGCACAGCGATGTGGACGAACGCCGCTCTGCGGCGGAAGAGTTCAGCGGTGCGTCTCTCGAAAGCATATCCAAATACTGCTTCAGCTCGGAAGCCGCCTCCAAGAACATAGAGAATATGATCGGTGCCACCCAGATCCCGCTGGGGTTCGCAGGGCCCGTGACCATCGAGGGGGACTACGCATCCGGCAGGTTCCTCATCCCTCTTGCTACGACCGAAGGCGCCCTGGTGGCATCCATTTCCCGCGGAATGTCGGTGGCCGAGG
>DAMX01000104.1:1813-2006 GCA_002497195.1 Methanomassiliicoccaceae archaeon UBA354
AAATGAGGGACGACATACCCGTGCACCCGTATTCAGGGTCAGGAACCTGGCTCATTCTGCAGAGGTGATGGACTGGGTCGCGGACAACATGGATCTGGTAGACGAAGCGGTCGGCAAGACCACTTCCCACGGTAAGCTGATCGATATAGAGATGGTCCCCAACGGGAGGAGCCTGTATATGAGGTTCATCTAC
>DAMX01000104.1:2056-5641 GCA_002497195.1 Methanomassiliicoccaceae archaeon UBA354
ATTCGGCAGAGGTCATGGAATGGGTCACCGACAACATGGAAATGATAGATGAGGCGGTAGGCAAGACGACCTCCCACGGAAAACTTATCGATATCGAGATGCTCCCCAACGGTAGGAGCCTGTACCTCAGATTCGTATATGCCACCGGTGACGCCATGGGAATGAACATGGCCACCATAGCAACAGAGGCTGCCAGCAGGCTGATAGAGGAGAAGACCGGAGCGACGATGATATCGGTATCCGGCAACATGTGCAGCGACAAGAAAGCAGCGGCGATCAATATAGTGAAAGGGCGCGGAAAGGCCGTTGTGGCAGAGGCCCTGATCCCGAAAGAGGTCGTCGAGAAGAGGTTGCATGCGACCGTTGGCTCGATCGTCGATATCAACTACCGCAAGAACCTGATGGGCAGCGCTTTGTCTGTGACCATGGGCGCCAACGCGCACGCGGCAAACATGGCAGCGGCCCTTTACATCGCCACGGGCCAGGACCCCGCACAGGTCGTAGGCGCAAGCATGTCCTTCACCTCATGCGAAGACGCGGACGGGGACCTTTACATCTCCGTCAGAATGCCCGTGGTGGAGGTTGGAACGGTAGGGGGAGGCACATCCCTGCCCTGCCAGAAAGAGGCCCTCGCCATGATCGGATGCTCCGGAGCCGGAAAGGCGAGGAAGCTTTCGGAGATCGTGGCTTCCACGGTCCTCGCCGGAGAGCTTTCCACCCTGGCGGCCCAGGCCGCAGGCCAGCTCGGTTCGGCACACAGGGCCCTCGGACGCTGATCCTGAAAGTCCTTTTATAGGGATTTCCCCATGGTGTGGATATGCCAGTAATCAACTTCAGCTACAGCGACCTTTGCTCGCTGATAGGTGAGGATGTTCCGCAGTCCCTGCTTGTTGAAAAAATACCTCTGCTGGGCGCGGACATGCACGATACCGAGGAAGGCTCCGACGACATGTCGGTCGAATTCTTCCCTAACAGACCGGACCTCTACTGCGTGGAGGGGCTAGCAAGGGCCCTAAGGTCATTTCTAGGATTGCAAACGGGAATGCAGGAATATCACGTGGAAGATACGGACATCGAGGTCACGATCGACGGGAGCGTCAGGTCTTTGCGCCCGTATTTCCTCTGCGGAGCCGTTTTCGATGTGGAAGTGGACGAGAGCCTGCTCAAATCGATGATGGAGCTTCAGGAGAAACTCCATCTGACCATCGGACGCAAGAGGAGCAAACTGGCGATAGGCATACACGACCTTGACAAGGTGGCCCCTCCTTTCACATACTCCCTGGAGGATCCGAAAGAAGTTAGGTTCGTGCCTCTGGCCAAGACAGAAGAAATGAACTTAAACGAGATATTGGAGAGGCACGAGAAGGGGCGTGAATACGCCGACCTGCTGAAAGGCGCGGATAAGTATCCCATCATCAGGGATTCTGAGGGAAACGTACTGTCGTTCCCGCCCATTATCAACGGAGCGCTTACCACGGTCACAACCGAGACCCGCAACCTTTTCATCGATGTCACGGGAACCGACCGCAAAGCTGTCAAGGGGGCCCTCGACATCGTCTGCACCGCCCTCGCCGAGAGAGGAGGCAGCATCGGGGCCGTCCACATGTACGAAGACGGCAAAGCTTTCGTTTCACCTGACCTCGCTCCCTGCGACCGCACCATATCGTCCGGCGAATGCGATAAATTCCTGGGGACGTCGCTCGGACAGTCCGGGACCGCAGACGCCTTGCGCAGGATGGGTCTCGACGCCGCACCGGCGAGGGGCGACTCCGACGGAGTGTTCGTTTCCGTTCCTTCCACAAGATTGGACATCATGCACGACGTGGACATCTACGAGGACGTGGCCGCCGGCCACGGTTTCGAGAAGTTCGGAGGACCGTACAAGTTGGACCAGACCGTGGCATCGCGTCTTGCCGAGACCGTATTTTCTGACAGCATCCGCAACGTGATGATCGGGCTGGGCTACACCGAAGTGACCACTCTGACGCTCAGCAACGAAACGGAGGAGTTCGGCATCTCGGGAATCCCGGAGGTCGATACCGTCCGGATAAAGAACCCCATAACCGAGGACCACACATGCCTCAGGGCAAATCTGTTCCCCAGCCTCATGAGGATACTGAGGCACAACCGCCATAGGGACCTTCCTCAGAAGATATTCGAGGCGGGGTACGTGGTAAGAGACTGCAGGAACAGCCTCCACCTCTGCGCCGTGATGGCCGCATCCAAAACTTCGTTCACCGAGGCAAAGTCGCTCGCGGAAAGCATCCTCAGAGAGATAGGGTGCGAATACTCGATCGAGAACTGCGGACATGAAACGTTCGTTCCGGGAAGAGGCGCCCTTGTGCTGGCGGACGGTGTTCCCATCGGATCGTTCGGAGAAGTTTCTCCGAAGGTTATAACCGATTTCGAGATCAACCACCCCGTGATGATGGTAGAGCTGGACCTGGATAAGTTCGTGTCCGAGAGCACCAGCATGTTCTGAAGTGATCTTATGAATGTGGGAGATGCGTTTCCGGAGTTTTTACTGGCCGACGAGAACGGCGAAATATTCGACAGCAAAGCGATGGCAGGCGTGCGTTATGTGATATACTTCTATCCGAAGGACAACACATCGGGGTGCACCCGGGAGGCCGTGGACTTTTCAGGGCTCATCGTCAACTTCATGCTTCGCAACGTTGCGGTGATAGGTGTCAGCAGAGACTCTCCCGCTTCCCATAGAAAGTTCATCGACAAGAACGGACTGAAGATCAAACTCCTTAGCGACCCGGACCGCTCCCTCACGGAGGCGGCCGGCGCCTGGGGCAAGAAGATGATGTATGGCAAGGAAGTCGAAGGCGTCATACGTTCCACTTTCATAGTGGGAAGGGACGGGAAGGTCGAGGCCCTATGGAAGAAGGTGAAGGTCGACGGTCATGCGCAGGAAGTTCTCGACCGCACCATATCCCTTTCCAAGAGCCAGTGATCAAAGGATCTGCTTGAATCCGTCACCTTTGTACTGCCAGTAGAAAGCTGTGCCTCCGCGCCCCTCCTGAGCGGCGGGGAAGGGGAACACGCCCTCTTTGACAGTTGCCACCTGTGGGAACGTTATGCACTCGTAACGCGTTTTCCTGCCCTCGGAAACACGGAACATGCTGAGCTTTCTACCTTCCAGTGCCAGATCGCTGCATTCGGTTACAATTCCGGTGCCCATCGAGGCCGCCGCCCTGGGTGCCAGCTCCGCCCCTCTCGGTGTCGACCCGATGAGGACGGTAGCAGGGATCACGCGCTCGCATACTGCCGCAACAGATTCCGCGTATGCCTCGGGGTGGAAGACCGAGAGACGTGGGTCCCTCACATGGTAAAGCGTGTCAACTCCGAAAGAGAAGATCTCCTTATAGAGCTCCTTCCTTTCGGGACCTCCGAAGACTATCCCGAAAATACGGCCTCCCTGCATCTCCGAAGCCTTACCCAGCAGCTGTATCGAAACGGGTTCGATCTTCTGTACGCCGCCTTTATCCGATACCTCTATGAAAACCAGGGTACCGTCGGCGGTGGACTGGTTCGTATTGTAATGCTCCAGCATGCCGGGAGGAAGTTTCTTTTCCC
>DAMX01000083.1:0-6124 GCA_002497195.1 Methanomassiliicoccaceae archaeon UBA354
TTTCAGGTCCTGTCGAGCTCAGGTCATCCAGAAATAATTCAAACATAAGTTAGTGTTAAATCCGCTTAAGTTGATGCTTTATTATGGGGTATGACAGCCGTACGGAATTGTACAAAAGGATCGAAGAGATACGAGGAAGGCCGCTCATAACATACATGACCAGCAGGCGACAGTCAAGTGGCGGAATTCTCAGCATGGATGTCATACCCGAGTTCTGTGAACACCTAAAGAATATACCGAAGGAAATGAAAGAAGTGGACCTCCTGATATCGAGTGAGGGCGGAGACCCAATAGCGGCATGGAGGATCGTCAATCTTCTCCGTGAGAGGTTTGACAAGATCGGTGTCTTGATTCCATATACCGCAAAGAGTGCAGCCACCGTATTGGCGTTGGGTGCCGATGAAATCGTGATGCATCCGTTCTCTTGCCTCGGTCCGATAGATATGCAAATTAATATTTCGAATTCTGCCCCCGGACAGATTAAACAGTTTTCTACCGAAGATGTGACATCATATCTTAATTTCCTGCAGGAGGACCTGAGGGTGCCAGAGAGGTTGTTCGGGACGGAGGCATCGAAAACGCTCCTTGCCGAATTGAAACCCACCGATGTCGGTATCGTCAAGAAGAGCATCACCTTTATAAAGTCGATAGCTACAAAACTCTTAGAGATACACATGGACGACAAGGAAGCGATCAAGGAGATCGTGGATAAGTTCACAAGTTTTTCCCATCACGGATATACAATCGGTAGAAAGGAAGCAATAGCTTTGAAACTTCCAGTGGTGACCGATTTCGATGAAGACCTTGAAGAATTAATTTGGAAGATATGGGAAGATGCCGACCGTGAGATGAAATGCAAAGTGCCGTTCGACCCGCTTGCGATCATCGGAAGCAACAAGGAACTCATGGACCGTTTGAATATGGTGCAGGTATCGCTCCCGTCAGGTGCTCCTCCCACAAAGCAGAGGATCGAGAACATCATCGATGAATCGATAGTTGCTTTAGTGGAAAGCGAAAATATGAGGAGTTACTTCAAATCGAAAGCCATAATCAGCGCCGTCAGAGGAAACAATTTAAGTATTGTCTGCAACGTAGCAATAGTCAGTATTGGGTGGATAACCAAATACATCGGAGGTGAGAAAGATGGATCAGAGTGAACGTATTGTGTTTGTCACAATGGGAAGTTGCGAGTCTCATACAAACGTTGCGCCGGTTTGTCTGCGCTTCGGTCCAGAGACATCTTTCGAAGCCCCTATTACCTCGTTAACAAAAGAGGAATATTCAAGTGTAGATGATGCTACGATCCACAAATTGGCATCATACTACAGCAGCACGCTCAAATCTCTGAGCGAATGACGTGATCTTTCAACCATTTTTTTATTTCTTCTTCTTCAACCAGATTTGACGCTACGGCTCTGACGAATCTATCGTTCTCACCGTTATCGTTTTCGATAATGTATTCTGTGTCGAAGTTGATGATGATCGCTGCGACCAGAAAGGCGGTACGCTTGTTTCCTTCGAAGAATGGGTGGCGGGTGGCGATCCTGTGAAGAAAGTATGATGCTCTCTTGAAAGGATCTTCAAAATCATCACCATAGCAGATCGATTGAATACAGCCCTCATCCCTTATGGCGTCCCTAAGCGATTGTTCTTCTTCTTTCCCACCATCGATAGCTTCACGGTGAATTCTCATGATGAGCTCAGAAGTTATTTTCAGCACGGCGAAATATATACTTTCCAAATAAACATTGTTGCATTTTATAAAACGCATTTTCAACGAATACGATTCCTTAAGGGGGAACAATTATCGTTTGATCCTTTGCTATTTCTGATACTTGCATCGATTTGCCATAGCGGTCCGGTCCAACGACCTCATATTCGCGAAAATTTCTGGATACCTTAGGTGATAACGATAGAATGGATGAGCAGAAAGATGAATTATATGAGGCAAGCAGGTCCATCATTATAGGATCCTTGGCAATATCAAAAAGATAAAGGATAAATCCGACATAGCTCTGGCATATCACGATGGCCCTCATAGACATCCTCGGCGATCTGAAAATATGGATAGCGGCCGGGTTCGTCGCCGCTCTTCTTTTCGGCTCGATCGGCGAGGCGGCATCGTCGATAATGATAATCGTCCTCATAATGCAGATGAGCGTCTCCCTTGACGGGCTCACTTTCAGAAAGGACGACATGAAGACCTACAGGAAGCCGATACTGTGGGGCATCGTATGCTGTTTCATCGTCAATTCGGGGATAACGATACTGATAGGCTCTCTGTTCATACCTTCGAGCACCGCGATCTGGTACGGCTGGGTCATGCTTGCTTCCGTCCCGTCCGCCGTGTCGGTGGTGTCAGCTTCCCTTTATCTCAACGGTGACACCAAGGCGACAGTCCTGATGACAAGCGCCATATACATTTCGGCGCTGGCTCTTACTCCTCTGATGACCTGGGCATTCTTGGGCTCGGCTGTGAGCCCTCTCGAGATATTCAGGTACATCGTCCTCTTCATTGCGATTCCTTTGATCGCGTCGCAGGTCCTGAAACGCTTTTCGCTCCCCAGGCGCGGAAAGATCGTGTTCATCAACATCATGCTGTTCATGCTGATGTTCCTGGCATTCGGGTCCAACAGGGATTACATCCTCTCCGAGCTGGACATGGTCGTCTGGGTCGTCATCGCATGCTTCGTCAAGATATTCGTCCTCGGAAGCGCGGTGACGTACCTCCTCAAGAGATCGGGGACCGGCCGCGACAGCGGCATGACGTACATCCTGTTTTCCGTATGGAAGAACTCCGGTATGGCGGTGTCGTTCTGCATGGTGCTGCTTGCGGGTATGACGGAGGCGGCGGTGCCCTGCGCCGTGTCTCTGATCATGGAGTCCATATGGTTTACGATGTTCAACTCTTACAGCGAGAGGATCTGGCCCACCGAAAGCAAGGTCCACGCGGCCGAGGCATGACAGTTCCAGAAACAGTTCCGCCGCCGCGTCCAGGAGACGATGTTCGCGCTTCCGGAACCCCGTTATCATAAAATAAAGAGTTCCAATTAAATATTGAGTCAATATTATTCGTTCAAGCGGAGGTAGCTCAGCCTGGACTAAGGCGCCGGTCTTGAAAACCGGTGGCGTCTCGCCCCGGGGGTTCGAATCCCTCCCTCCGCGCTTTCTAACAATCAGTCATGACAATCTGTTTTTACATCCATCGGTATTACAGTGCCATGAACCCAGTCCTTGAGAACATAAACACACGTGTATCGGTACGCGAATACACCCAAGAGAAAGTACCCGAAGAAACTGTCAGAGAGCTTCTGAAAGCGGGATTCCGTGGCCCGAACGCCATGAACAGGCAGGCTCTGGCATTTGCCGTCGTCGAGAACAAGGAGAAGGCCAAGGAATACTCGGACAGGGCAAAGGATCTCAGACTAGACGGCGAGAAGATGAAATGCGACCCCAACCAGCACGTTATCGACATGCTTTCCCGGGA
The DNA here is from genome assembly GCA_002497195.1 of Methanomassiliicoccaceae archaeon UBA354. Lineage (GTDB taxonomy): Archaea > Thermoplasmatota > Thermoplasmata > Methanomassiliicoccales > Methanomethylophilaceae > VadinCA11. Next base: position 3,488 of record DAMX01000083.1, read on the forward strand.
AGATTACAACATTTTCTTCAATTCTCCGATCCAGATATTCATATTCGCTTCCCCTGAGGCCGTGGAGCCCGTGGAGGACGGTTCCATTGCCGCAGAAAACATAATGCTGGCGGCCCACTCCATGGGCCTCGGGACCTGTTATGTCGGATTCGCACAGGGGCTCGGCCGCGATACCGTCTTCAGAAAAGACTTGGGCGTCCCTGACGACTACACGTATCTGGCGGCGATAACTTTGGGTAGGCCCTCAGGCAACACCCCCGTCAAGCCGAGGAAAGAGGTCCCGGTCCTGGGCTGGATCAGATGAGGTATCCGGAGACGGTAAGGGCGAAGTTCATCGAACGCCCCAACAGATTCATAGCCAGAGCTGAACTGGACGGGGAAGAGGTCGTCTGCCACGTGAAGAACACCGGGCGGTGCAAAGAGATACTCGTTCCCGGTGCAGAAGTCATACTGGCACATTCCGATGACCCCAAGAGGAAGACCTCTTACGACCTGGTCTCCGCATACAAAGGAGGGATGCTCATAAACATCGATTCCCAGGCCCCCAACGCCGTTTATGCCGAAGCACTGTCGCACGGCAGGATCTACGGCGATGTTACGCTGACGAGAAGAGAGGCGAGGCACGGAGATTCCAGATTCGACTTCTACATCGAGGAAAACGGCAGGAAGATATTCTCAGAGGTTAAGGGGGTGACCCTCGAAAATGATGGAAAGGTTCTTTTTCCTGACGCCCCGACCGACAGAGGAGTCAAGCACTTAAGAGGTCTGGCACATTGTATTTCCGAGGGTTACGGCGCATCGGTAATATTCGTCGTACAGATGTCCCGTGCGGATTATTTCTCTCCCAACTACGAGATGCACGAGGAGTTCGGAACCGCTCTCGAAGAAGCCGTCTCCGCAGGAGTCGAGGTCTCGGCCTATACATGCGAAGTAAGCGAGCAATCAATGCATCTGGCACATCGTATTCCGGTCGAATTCCGCAACGGTTTCAGGCAATGAGTTTCCTTATCCTCTCCTGGGTCTCCTCGGGAGGTGTCGTCGTGTTGACCAGGAAAATCCTGCAGGAGTCGAAGTATTTCCTAAGGAAGTCGGTCCTGAGTTTCATCTTGTCTCCGGTACGGATAAGCTGATGAGGGTTGCAAAGGTCGTTCCGAAGCATGTACTCTATTGCGCTTTCGGTGTCGAGCTCGGTCTGGAGCGCATGGTCGGAACCGTCGCGCTTTAGGAAGATCACCGTCCTCACGGAAGTGGAAGGTATCACGGAAGATTCGCCGCGGACCCATCTTATGTTCGCCACGCACCGTCCTTTGTTGTCGAACTCTGTGCATGCGACAAGCGGCCTGTACTCCTCCCATACGTCCCCTATGTCCGCATCTATGTAGCAGTTCTTCTCGGAAGCCAGCGCTGTAGGCCTCCCGTTCCCCAGGACGACGAAATACCAGTCGTCGGAGATCAGACGCGCTGCGGGCATCCTCAGCAGGCCCCATGACTGGGTGGTCTTCCCTGTCTTGGAAGGTGCTATGAGCGTGACGCCGGAGCCATCTACATCTATTACGGCCCCATGGATCGAAAAGATATTGTGGACGTCCTCGAGTAGATTCCCGGTTACTCCCAGGGCGATGCTTTTGACCCATCCGTAGTAATCGAAGTTGAAGATGAAAACGGTCGACGACAGAGGGTCGTAGTCCACGTGGGGGTCCTCCCCTGGGTCGGAGACCTCGTACGCGCGGGCATGCGAGCGGACGTGGTCGCCCATGGCGTAGAAGTTTTCGGTCCACATCTCGAGATATCCGCGGTTTTCGGTGTAGAGCTGGAAACACACCCCGCAGATGTCCGCCTTGGATGTGAAAAAATTCCTTCCGGAGTATTTTTCTTTCAGTTCCCGCACCCTTTCAGTGCTGATTATATCGACCCTGTAACCCATCTTATCACATCATCATGGGGATGCATCTATTAAAACGGGCCACGGAAGTCTTTCGCCCAGGCTGAGATCATTCAGGCTAAAGCACTTCTTTGAACATGTTCGCTATGCCCCATTTCGCCAGGCATTCGAGTACCGGACCGAGCGAGCGTCCCCTTTCGGTCATGGAGTACTCGACCCTCGAGGACCTCTCTCCGGACACGACACGGTCGACGATGCCATCGGATTCCAGCTCCCGAAGCTGTTTAGTGAGGATACGGGGAGAAATAGGGGGTATCTTCTTTCTGATCTCCGAGAAGCGGAGCGTGCCGTGACTGACCAGTAGGCAGAGGATTGTGGTCTTCCATCTGCCTTCGATAACCGACATCGTGGCGTCCGCCGCACAGTCATAACGAGGCTGCTCCGTCATGTCTCATCATAGTATCAAAAGAATATTAAATCATTATCTGCCTCTCATATAAAGGCAAACGCCGAGAGGAAAACGACATGTCGGAAATAATCGCCATCATCAGCAGCCCGAGGACCGGATGCAATTCAGAGACCATCGCCAGAGCAGTGGCGGAAGGCGCAGAGGAGAAAGGCAACAAGGTCAGGTTCGTCCACATCAAGGACCTGGCCCTCAATCCCTGCAAAGCCTGCAATTACTGCAAAAAGAATGACAGATGCATCCTCAAGGATGACATATCCGAGTTGATAGAAAGCATAAGGAAGTGCGA
>DAMX01000083.1:6415-6604 GCA_002497195.1 Methanomassiliicoccaceae archaeon UBA354
TATTCCTGCATCGGGCCCAAGGGAAGCAATATCCCTGCCGGGAAGAAGGTCGTGTCCGTGGTCACATGCGGATCGGACGGCGAAGACTCCCAGGTTCAGGCAGACCATATGAACCATGTGCTCAAGAAATATTTCGGCGGAGTACCGATCGGGACACTCGTGTTCAAAGACATGGGGGACAAGGACGCC
>DAMX01000083.1:6797-7769 GCA_002497195.1 Methanomassiliicoccaceae archaeon UBA354
GACACTTGTGTTCAAAGACCTGGGGGACAAGGACGCCGCATCCAAAGATTGCGAGGTCATCGAGAAGGCCAAAGCGCTGGGCAGGAAATTCTGAGGCATCCGATGACAGAGACCGTCGTAATATTCGCATCGAAGCTAGGCAGCACCAGGAAGACCGCGCAATACATAGCCGAGGAGCTGGGGGCCGACATTTTCGACCTCAAGGACCAGTCGATCATAGACCTTTCGCGTTTCGGACGCGTCATCTTCGGTTCAGGCATCTATGGCGGAAGGCCGAACAAGCTCGTCACGTCATTCGTACAGCATAACAAAGGGCAGCTCGAAGGGAGAAGGGTCGGGCTGTTCCTCTGTTGTGCGTTCAGAGACGAGGAGGCCGCCGCCCAGTGCGAAAAGGTGTCCAAAGAGATGGGCATCCAGGACGCGGTGTTCTTCTCAGGCGTCAGAAAGCAGCTTAGAAAAGGCGTTATGCCCGGCGTCGACGAATACGTCTCGAGGATGAAAAACTCCGGCTGAGACGTCTCCTGGCCCATGGCGTGAAGAAGGGCGTCGTTCCGTCATGCGGAATTCGGCAATATGGAAACACGTATATCGCAGCCTGCGGGCTGGACGCCGGGGTGCAGACGTATGGCCGTCAGCCCATCGGTCTTCTCAGGTGCGAGCGCATCCCGGGGCTATCGGTTTTTGCATGAATGATGAACGGGGCGGACGTTCCGTCCCTCCTTGGTAAAGACGGATGCCGTTTCAGTTCGGAACATCTTCGATACGGCAGGAAGAGATCGACAGCGTCAGAGGCTGTTCCCGGGTCCGGCGGCGAATTTGCCGGCACAGACCCTTCTTATATCGGTCTCCATGCCCGGGGTCCCGAGAAGCACGACCCTGCTGTCGTCGCGTTCCTTCAAAACCTCCATCCCCATGAGCTTTCCCAATTCCGTCGAGAAATCAAGAATACTTTCGAACGACGGCATGTTCGAC
>DAMX01000053.1:0-389 GCA_002497195.1 Methanomassiliicoccaceae archaeon UBA354
ATCAAAGAGGAACTGAAGGCGGCGATGCTGCTGACCGGTTCCTCTGACATAAGAGAGCTCTCTGATGCAGAGTATATCGTCATGGGAGAGACACGCAAATGGATGGAAGGCCTGAAATGACCGACGTCAAGAAGATATTGAAACAGATGTCCGACGAGCTGAGCAAGCCGATCGAATCATACATAGAAGACGAACTGCCCGCCAATCTCATCGAAGCGGCAAGACAGTACCCCTATGCCGGCGGAAAGAGGATGAGACCGGCCATGGTCATCGCCGCGTGCAGGGCGGTGGGAGGGGATGGCAGGAAGGCCGTTCCCCTTGCGGTTGCCATAGAGTACATACACAATTTCACGCTGATCCATGATGACCTCATGGACGGGGACGAGAAG
>DAMX01000053.1:575-4039 GCA_002497195.1 Methanomassiliicoccaceae archaeon UBA354
CTCATGGACGGGGACGAGAAGCGCCGGGGCATGACCACATCCCATGTGAAGTACGGCATGCCCACAGCGGTGTTGGCGGGAGATGCCCTGTTCGCTAAGGCCTTCCAGATAATCGCCGACCTCGATGCGGACGGCGAAACGGTCAGAGATGTCCTTAGAGTGGTCTCCCAATCCGTCTGGGACCTGGCCAGAGGTCAGCAGATGGATATAAACAACGAGAACGGGACCGAGGTCACCATGGATGAGTACATCGAGACCATCAGACTGAAGACCAGCGTTCTGTTCGCCGCCGGTGCCGCCGGAGGCGCTATGATCGGAGGTGCGAGCAAGGAGGTCGTGGACGCCGTCCACGGCTACGCCATGAACCTGGGCGTCGCCTTCCAGATGTATGACGATATACTTGGGATAGTCGGGGACCCGGCCGTTACCGGTAAATCGTCCGGTAATGACATTCGCAAAGGGAAGAGCACCGTCATCGTGTGCCACGCCCTGAAGAACATAGCTGACAGGGCGGACCTGCTGGTCTTCCGCGATATCCTCGGCAAGACAGACGCCACCGATGCGGAGATAGACGAGGTCAGGAGCATACTCCGAAGAGCCTGCAGCCTGGATTACGCCATAGAGACCGCAGAGGATTACATCAACAAAGCCGTCGACTGCCTGGATGCGCTGGAGCCCTCAAAGGACAAGGACTTCATGATAGCCCTGGCAGAATACACGATGACCAGGACCCTTTAGTCGGAGATCCCCTTCTCCGTTATGGAGTATGTGGCTTTCCGGCCTTCCGGTATGCTGCGGTGCTTGACCATGATCGCGGCCCTGCGGCCGTTGCCTTTCTTCTCCAAGCGGATTATGGTCTTCGCGTTATGATGCATGGCGTGGCCTCCGAGGAACTCTATCGTACCGGCGCCTATGTTGGTGTATACCTGTGAGGTCAGCAATACGGCCACCTCGCTCTTCCTGGCTGCGTTCAACAGCATCTCCGTCTGCTTCACGAACTCGTTCCTGACGGACATATCGTCGGATTTCAGACGATAGTACATGGTCATGGAATCCACGATGATCAATCCAATCTTATCGTTGGCCTCAGCAAGGCGGACGACCTTTGCGATCCTGTCGATCTGCTCCTCGAAGCTACGGACCTGGAACACCAGAAGATTCTTCCTGGCCTCCTCGCCGGAGGATATCTGCTCTATCCTCTCCGACGATAATCCCTCGGTATCCACATATGCAACCTTCCTGCCCTCGCTCTCGATGAAGCTGAAGGCGGCCTGGAGGCATATGTTCGTCTTACCTGTTCCGGCCTCGCCGTAGAGCAGAGTGACACTGCCGCATTCTATGCCTCCGCCCAGAAGATCGTCGAAGGATTTGGAGCCCGTACTGAGTCTATGCACGGTGATGAAAAAGAGTAAAGGGGTTGATAAAGGTGTTTGGCTGGAAGGATCAATTCTTGTCGTCCTTGTCGTCCGAGTCCGTCTCTTTGACTGACTTCACCTCATCCAGACCGTAGGCTTTGTCGACTTGGTACTTCTCCCCCTTGTACATGTACATGGGTATGGCGAGAACCGCCATCAGGAAGAATATCACCAGAGCTATCAGCACAATGGCCACGACGATTATGATCGCCAGAGTTGCCAGGGACTCGAGGACCCCGGGCGTCATTATCACGAACGCTATGAGGGCCACGAGACCCACGCCGCACAGCACCAGCAGTATCCCCGACAGGGTCGTGGATTTCCTCTTCTCGTTTGTTGCTTCCATTTTCATCCCTCATCTCTGCGGCATGTACTGATACAGGGAGGCTGCGAGTTCCGACAGCGTCATGGACTGTATCACTATCTTGCCGGGCCCCGTCAGAGTTGTGACGAAGAGCCCTTCCCCTCCGAAGAGGGCGTTCTTGAAGCCGCCCACTGCCGCGATGTCATACTTCACGGATTCCTCCCAGGCTACAGCGTTGGCCGTGGAGACCTTGTACTGCTCTCCGGGCTTGAGGTCGATGACGTTGAAATCACCGCAGGCCGATGCCCATGCGACGCCTTTGCCGCTGATCCTCTGAAGGACCAGCCCCTCTCCTCCGAAGAAGATGCTGCCCAGCTTCTTCTGGAAACCTATGTCCACGTCGACGCCGGGATCGGAAGCCAGATAGGCGCTCCTCTGCAGAAGATAGGTCTTGGTGCCGTCCAGCTTCAGGTCTATGATCTTGCCGGGAACGTTCCCGCCCAGGCCGACGACTCCGGTGCCCCCCTCGCTCTTGAAGTTGACAAGGAAGAAGGACGCCCCGGATATGGATCTCTTGAGTCCTTTCAAGAGGCCGCCTTCCATCTTGGTATCCATCCTCATGTTGCCGCTCATGTACTTGAAATTCCCTGGCGTGGCTCTTATGGTCTCGTCCGGATCAAGCTGTATATTCACGAATTGTAGGTTGTCTCCGGTGATGGTGTATCTCAATCTTCACCCTCCCTGTCCAGAGAACTTTGGTATGAGGATAAAAATATGTTCATGATATGATATCCCTAACCCGATGGATGTCGAGATAGGGAGAGGCGCGGAAGCGGTGATAACCAAGTCTGTATTCCACGGAAGGAGAGCTGCGGTCAAGATGCGATCGCCCAAAGGATATCGCCATCCCGTGATAGAGAGCAGGATCACGGCCTCCCGCATTAGGAAGGAGGCCAGGGTCATAAGGGAGACCAGGGCGGCCGGAGTCAGGACCCCTGTGATCTATGACATAGATATGCAGAAGGGGAGCATCACCATGGAGCTTCTTGAGGGTCCCAAGGCAAAGGATGTCATCGACTCCGCCGAGGATCCCCTTGAGATATGCGGGAAGATCGGCATCGCCGTGGCGAAGCTCCATTCCGCCGGCATATGCCACGGGGACCTTACCACATCCAACATGATCGTCTGCAAAGACGGCAGCATAGGATTCATCGATTTCTCCATGGGAGATATCGGAGCTGACACAGAGGCTCTCGGCGTGGATATGCATCTCCTGGAGAGGGCGTTCTCCTCCGCCCACTCCTCCGTCGTGAACGGATACGAGACCATCGTGGAATCATACAGCGATAACATGCCAGATGCCAAAGCAGTTTTGGATAGGGTAGAAGTGATAAAAGGGAGAGCCAGATACACATGATCCTTAAGGTTGTGACATCCAATCCCGGCAAGGTCGAGGAATTCGCCGAGGCATTTGCAGGCCTGGGCATCGGATTCGAGCACGTCCGCATATCCTACGGGGAGCCGCAGGTCTCCACTCTGGAGGAGGTCGTCGAAGCAGGCATAAGAGAGCTCAGGGCCAAAGGGCTGTCGGACTTCCTCATAGACGATTCTGGCATGTTCGTGGATCATTTGAGGGGTTTCCCGGGCGTATACTCCTCATATGTCCAAAAGACCATCGGGAACGACGGCATCCTGAGGCTTATGGAGGGCGTTTCCGACAGGAGCGCCCATTTCAGATGCTGCAT
>DAMX01000053.1:4222-7047 GCA_002497195.1 Methanomassiliicoccaceae archaeon UBA354
GGGTGCTGTATCGGAGGCGAGACGATCATCGTGACCGGCGTTAGCCCGGGTTCCGTCCTCTGTGAGCCGATGGGCAGGGGAGGATTCGGATACGACCCGATATTCAGCCCCGACGGCAAGAGGTCCTTCGCGGAGATGCCCCTGGAAGATAAGAACGTGATCTCCCACCGCGGAAGGGCCATCAGGCTTCTGATGAAGGAGCTCAAAAGGAAAGGGCTCATCTGAAGAATACCCTTAATTACGAGCGTCACATCATGAAGCGCACGGGTCTGTGGGCTAGCTTGGTATACTTGTGGCTTTGGGAGCCATTGACCCCGGTTCAAATCCGGGCAGACCCACTAAATCATCTGACCCGGGGATGTTCTGGATTATGGGGCGCCGGGCCAGCAAGGTATAAATACCAGACCTGACTCTCCACTCGTTTATGGCTGTCGAGTGGATATATCTTTTAGCAGCAGGGATACTGGAGCCCTGCTGGGTCATAACCCTCGAGAAGTCCGACAGATTCAGGAAGCTGTCATGGGCCGCAGCGACCGTGGTAATAATGGCCGTCAGCCTCTATCTTCTGTCCCTTGCCATGGCAGTCATCGGCCCGGGGACCTCCTATGCCGTATGGACGGGCATCGGAGCCATCCTCACCATGATATTGGGGATCGTGATCTATGAAGAGCCGGCCAAACTGATCCGTATATTCTTCATACTGCTGATAGTCGCAGGCGTCGTGGGAATCAACCTCGTCTCCGGGGTGGCCTGAATGAGCGACTGGAGACGTCTTTGGCTGTATCTCTTCATTGCCAGCATGTGCGAGATAATCTGGGCCGTCGCCCTCGGATACTCCGACGGATTCAGAGTTCCGCTTCCCTCGGCCGTGGTCCTGATATTCCTTACGGCCAGCATATATCTCCTGTCGAAGGCCATAAGCGGAGGTCTTCCCGTCGGGCGTTGTCGGAAAAGAGCGAAGCCTCCAGCGCCGACGGGTAATTGCGGATTTTGGCGCTGTAAACATGCCGTTTCACATTGCCGTCAAGCGTGGCCGCCATGGTATTGCGGAACTTCCCGTAGGTGTCGAACATGGCTTCGAACGCGCGTTTCCGCACCGGGCGGCGGCCGCTCTCCAGAAATTTGATGTAATTGCCGTGGGTGAGCTGGACTTTCTTGCCGTGTTCGTCCGCCACCGCCGGAAAAGTCAGGTCGGCATTGTTCAGCGTCGAAAAGATTTTGCCGGCCGCGCCGAGCACATCCCCGCCCAATCCCAGCAGCCGTTCCTCCTTTTCAGAAAGAATGTGCGGGCGCTGGCGCAGCAGCTCCTCCATGCTCTTGCGGTAAAACTCAAGCTCGGGAGCGTCGAGAAAGGTCCGGAGCTTCGTTTCGTCCATCGCCATGATTTCGGGCTCGAACCAGGCGGTGGCGCCGGAAACCTCGGCGAATTTGCTTTCGATTTTGCCGAGGCGCGACTTGTTTTCGGAATCGGCGGTATTTTCGTCGGATTTCAGGTGGGCGTAGCAATAAAGCTTTTCGGCAAAACGTTCGAAACGGTCCAGCGCCTCGAATGCCTCGAGCATGACCGCCGGGCTTTCGCCGAGGCGGCCGCGGAATGCGATGAAGGCCGCCGAATAACGGTCCACTTCGGCAAAGTCTTTTTCCCAGGCTTCGGCGCCGGGAAACATCGGGACCAGGTCCCAGGTATCGGCAACGGGCAGATCCCGATGCAGCGGTAATGAGTTTTTATTGCTTGACATAATTCTTCCTGCCTGTATATTATCGGTTTTCGGTAATTCGGTAATATAGTCGCGTTTCCGGCTTTGAAAAGCGTTTTTTCCGATTTATATTACAAGATAACTATTTTTTCTGAACACAGCAAGGAGGGCCGGCCATGAGCAAAGTCAAAAATTTTGAAGAATTCCTGAAACTGCCGGACAAATATTACGTCACCACCCCGATCTATTACGTCAATGACAAGCCGCACATCGGCCATTCCTACACCACCGTGCTCGGCGACGTATTGACCCGCTATCATCGCGAACAGGGCGTGCCGACGTTTTTCCTGACCGGCACCGACGAACACGGGCAGAAAGTCCAGCAGGCCGCCGAAAAGGTCGGCATCACGCCCCAGGAACAGAGCGACACCACCGTGCTGCGTTTCCAGGAACTCTGGAAGACCCTCAATATTTCCAACGATTATTTCATCCGCACCACCATGCCTTTCCATAAAAAAGTGGTGCAGGAAGTCCTGCAGGACCTGTACGACCGCGGCGAAATCTACAAGGACGAATACAAAGGGCGTTACTGTGTGCCCTGCGAACGTTTCTTCAAGGAAAAGGACCTGAACGGGGACACCCTCTGTCCCGAGTGCGGCCGCCAGACCAACGAAATCACCGAATCCAACTATTTTTTCCGGATGAGCAAGTATCAGGACTGGCTGATCGACTACATCAAGACCCATCCGCTTTTCATCATGCCGCTGTTCCGGGCCAATGAAACGCTCGGCTTCCTGAACAAGCCGCTCGGCGACCTCTGCATCTCGCGTCCGAAATCCCGCCTCTCCTGGGGAATCGAACTGCCGTTCGACAGCGACTACGTCTGTTATGTCTGGTTTGACGCACTGATCAACTATATTTCCGGCGTCGGCTACCGCCAGGACGACGAAAAGTTCAAGAAATGGTGGCCCGTAAGCTGTCATCTGATCGGCAAAGACATTCTGACCACCCACACCGTATACTGGCCGATCATGCTGAAAGCGATGGGGGTCGAACAGCCGCAGACGATTTTCGCTCACGGCTGGTGGCTCACGGGCGACACCAAAATGAGCAAATCCCTCGGCAACG
>DAMX01000053.1:7255-7608 GCA_002497195.1 Methanomassiliicoccaceae archaeon UBA354
AAATGAGCAAATCCCTCGGCAACGTCGTCAATCCGATGGACATGATCCAGCGTTTCGGCGTGGATGCGTTCCGTTACTACCTGATCGCGGCGATGACGCCCGGACAGGACGCCTCGTTCACCGAGGAAGCGTTCATTACCCGTTACAACTCCGACCTGGCAAACGACCTCGGGAACCTGCTCAGCCGCGTGGTCAAAATGACGCTCCGCGTCAGCGACGGCGTCATTCCCCAGCACGGCGAGTTCGGCCAGGACGAACACGACCTCGCCGCCGCCGTGGACAACGCCATCATTTCCATGCATGCGGCGATCGCCACCATGCGCCTCGACGGCGGGCTGGAACAGGTGCTCAAC
>DAMX01000074.1:0-1477 GCA_002497195.1 Methanomassiliicoccaceae archaeon UBA354
GGTATAATGGAACTATGATGCAAAAATCCAATTATCAAGACGAAGATTCCCATCCGGTGGAAAAATGATAGTTTCGGTAGACGAGTCGGAATGCATCGGATGCGGAAAATGCGAGGAGGAATGCCCTATGATCTTCGAGCTCGACGGCGACCTGGTGTCGAGGGTCAGGCGCCAGCCCAAAGCCGACGAGGAGAAGTGCGCCGAAGCGGCGGCCGACGCCTGTCCCGCCACGGCCATATCGATAGAGTGATCAGTCCGTTATCCGGAATCCGCCGCTGTCCTTCGCGGCGTAGGTCTCGAACTTAACCTGCCTGTCTCTCAGCATGGCCGTCACGGTCTTGACGTGCACGCCCAGCCCCACGTTCAGGAACTGGTTCTCTACGACCGTTTTGCCTTCGTATTCCACCGTGGGGTGGAAGCCCAGGGGAAGATGGGCGGTCTGCACCTGGACGCCGCAGATCCTGCATTCCCTGTCGTATATCGGGCCTCCGGACTGCCCTCTCAGTCCGGGCGTGGAAGTTTCCACGTACAGCATCTCGTAGTTCCCGTCCACGCTGCGGCCTTTCAGCACGTTGCGGGTGTGCATCCCCTCGTTGGGGAACAGCGGCATGGGCAGTACGCCCTTGCGTATCCTGAACGAGTTCGTCGCCTCGTCGAAGTCCGAGGCCACGTCCACGAAGGGGAATCCGAGCCTGCACAGGCTCGTCCCCGGCCTCATGGTCTCCGGGTCCCTGAACACGGGATACTCCTTCACCCAGCTAGGGTCGAAGGGTTCCAGCTTGCCTATCGTGATGTCGATCTGCCTGTTCACGTACGCGTTCGTAAGGCGTACGCCGTCCCATCCCCACCAGAAAGAATGGTTGGTTATCCAGGACGGGTCGGGCTTGAGCTCGTTCCTGGGAAGTCCTGCGATGGAGGAGTGCTTCTTGTTGAGCTCCTCTATCTCCTTCAGCTTGTTCTGGTCGGACTGGTATTTGGAATAGGAATCGAAGATGTGCCCGGCGGTTATTATCCATCCCTCGTCGTTTATAACGAAGAAAGTGCCGCACCCCGCCTCCACTTTACCATCGAAACGGCGGCCGGAGACTATGACCGGCCTTACGAACTTGGCAGCCTTCTCGCATGCGTCCGCAAACATGCTTCGGCAATACCCCGTATCGATATAATGGATTTGCTTCGCGTACGTTATTATTTTATGCGATGCGTGAATCACCGTCATCATGAGGGAAGAGGACATCAGGGTGGTCAGGGACAACGAGTCCGACATAATGGAAGGAGAGGGGTACCGCGGAATCTTCCGCAAATCTGACCACAAGGAGCGCTACGAGCTCCTCAAGGAGAGGCTGGCGTATGACACCGAGGCCTTCTGCAGAAAGAACGACCCGGACACCCTCCTGGACCTGATAGAGGTCGCATACGCCCTCAGCGGCCTCATGGGCTATCCCGAAGAGGAGATGGTCAGGATGCGCAAGACGGT
>DAMX01000074.1:1750-2294 GCA_002497195.1 Methanomassiliicoccaceae archaeon UBA354
AAATCGATCGGGCCGGCGGACATGTCCGCGGGTCCAAGGGCATGCCCGTCCGCACTTTCTGCGATACACGCATCGGGGGGACGGGCATTGTTTTTCTTTTCAGAACATGCTCAGCACGAGGTCCGAGTACGCCACGGGGTCTTCCAGCGGCACTCCGGCCGTTATGCTGGCCTGACCGTACATTATGCGGACCATCTTGGCCGCCCTGTCCTTGTCTTTTCCGATGGTCTCCTCGAGGGACCTGAAGAACCCGTGCTCCGCGTTCAGTTCGATGACGCGTGAGGCTTTCAGCGTCTCCCCCTCGCCTCCGGGCAGGCTCTTGAAGTACTTCTCCATCTCGAAGGTGATGCCGCCTTTGGTGGTCAGCAGCACGGCGTGGTTCTTCAGTTTGCGGGATATCCTGACCTCCGAGACGCTTTCCCCAAGAGTCTCCTTAACGAAATCCAAGGTGCCTTTGTGCCCCTCTTCCTTCTCGTCCGATTCCTTTTTCTCCTCTTCGGATTCGAGCCCCAGGTCGTCAGTGGACACGTTGCAGAACTGCTTT
>DAMX01000074.1:2378-3712 GCA_002497195.1 Methanomassiliicoccaceae archaeon UBA354
CCGAGGATGTTCACAAGGAACGAATCCACATCGTCCGTCATTAGCAGCACGCCGTAGCCCTTTTCGAGCACGGGCTCCATCTGCGGCAGGTTCTTGGCGTGTTCGGCCGAATCGGAGATGATGAAGTATATCTTATCCTGTTTTTCGGGCATGTTCTTCACGTAGTCCGACAGCCCCGTCATCCCGCCCGCGGAGGACTCGAACATCAGCAGGTCTTTGAGCANNGTGGACACGTTGCAGAACTGCTTTCCGCCGTATTCCCCGAGGATGTTCACAAGGAACGAATCCACATCGTCCGTCATTAGCAGCACGCCGTAGCCCTTTTCGAGCACGGGCTCCATCTGCGGCAGGCTCTTCGCGTGTTCGGCCGAATCGGAGACTATGAAGTAGATCTTCTCCTGTTTTTCGGGCATGTCCTTCACATAGTCCGACAGGCCCGTCATCCCGCCCGCGGAGGACTCGAACATCAGCAGGTCTTTGAGCACGTCTTTGTCTGCGCCGTAGTTGTCCACCACGCCGTACTTCAGCTGCAGTCCGAAGCTGCCGTAGAACTCCTTATATTTCTCCGGTTCGTCCTTCATCATGCGTTCCAGCTCGGACCTGACCTTCTTGGCCAGGTTGGAACCGACCGTTTTGAGGGTGCCGTCGTTCTGCAGCATCTCCCTGGAGATGTTGAGCGAGAAGTCCGGAGAATCCACGACTCCGCGCACGAAGCGCAGGTAGTACGGGAGCAGGTCCGCGCACTTCTCCATTATCAGAACTCCTGAAGAGTAGAGCTGCAGCCCAGGCTGGAAGTCCCGTGTGTAGAAGTCGTGCGGCGCCCTCTTGGGGATGAAGAGCATGGCCTTGTAGCTGACGCGACCCTCGGCCTTCACCCTTATGACCGACACCGGGTCCTCGTAATCGTAGAATTCCTGCTTGTAGAACTCCTTGCAGTCCTCGTCGGACACGTCGTTCTTGTCCTTCTGCCATATGGGCACCATGCTGTTGATGACCTTGTTCTGCACGGTCGTGACGTACTCCCTCTTGGGCTCCCCGTCGTCTTCTTTCTCCCCGGTCTCCTTCCATTCTCCGGTCTCGACGTCCATGTAGATGGGCCATCTGATGTAATCCGAATAATTGACGATGAGCTCCTTCAGACGGACCGGGTCGAGGAACTCGCTGTAGTCGTTCTCCCCGGCGTCGTTTTTGATGTGCATTATGACGTCCGTTCCTGCGGAACCTCTCTCGCCTTTCCTTATGGTGTAGCCGTCGGCGCCTGCGCTCTCCCATACGGAGGCCTCGTCCTCGCCGTACGCTTTCGATACCACCGTCACCTTGTCGGAGACCATGAA
>DAMX01000081.1:0-2532 GCA_002497195.1 Methanomassiliicoccaceae archaeon UBA354
CCTCATGCTCAAGATGGGCCGCAATACGAACGTCAGGGACCTCACGAAGCTTACCGAGCTTTCGAAGTTCGTCGGGGAGGTTGCCAACACGGCGCCTTCTCCCGCGCTGCCTTATGTCGGGGAAAAGGCGTTCGCCCACAAGGCCGGAATGCACGTTTCGGCGATGATGAAGGACACCAGGACATATGAGCACATAAGGCCGGAGACCGTGGGGAACAAGCGCAGGGTACTCATCTCCGACATGTCCGGAAAGGCCAGCATCATAGAGAAACTGAACGAGCTGGGGATCGGGACCGACAGCAGCGACAGCGGCCGCATAACCGAGACCGTCAAGGAACTGGAGTCCAGAGGATACCAGTTCGAAGGCGCGGATGCCAGCTTCGAGCTGCTCGTCAAAAGGATCAGAGGGGAGTTCAAACCGTACTTCACCATCGCAGGCTTCCGGCTGTTCATAGACGAAGTTGAGAATAACAAACTGATATCCGAGGCCAGCATCAAGGTCAGGAACAGCGACGGGGAGATCGAGCATACCGCGTCCGACGGCGACGGTCCGGTCAACGCAATGGACAACGCGCTCAGGAAGGCACTGTCGAAGTTCTATCCCGTGCTTAACGGCATACGCCTCTCCGACTACAAGGTCAGGGTGCTTGACGAGAAGGCCGCCACCGCGGCGGCGGTAAGGGTGTTGATACGCTCCACGGACGGGACCGAGAGCTGGACGACGGTCGGCGTCTCACAGAACGTCATCGAGGCCTCGCTGATGGCGTTGGTGGACTCGATGGAATACGCGATAATGATCAAAGAAAGGAAGGCTGTAAAATGAGCAAGACCATAGTCACGCTGGTGGGGAAGGACCATGTCGGAATAATCGCCGCCGTGTGCAATTTCTTCGCTGACAACAACATCAACATACTGGACATCAAACAGACCACTGTGGGCGATTACATCAACATGATGATGATCGTAGATACGGACAAGTACGAAAAGACGTTCGCTGAACTCACCGAAGGCCTAAGGACAGTGGGCGAAAAGGTCGGCTGCCTGATCCAGGCCCAGCATGAAGACATCTTCAACATGATGCACAGGATCTGATCCGATGGTCGATTTCGAAGAGGTCTTTGAAACCAACTCGATGATCAAGGACGAAAGTCTGGACGTCAGGACGATAACGATGGGCATCAGCCTTATGGACTGCTGCGACCCGGACCTCGACAGGCTCTGCGAGAAGATATACCGGAAAATAACCGAGAAGGCCAAAAACCTAGTATCGGTCGGCGACGAGATCGGCCTCGAGTACGGCATTCCGATAACGAACAAAAGGGTCTCGGTGACACCCATATCCGTCGTCGGGGCGTGCGCCTGCAGGGCCCCGGAGGATTTCGTGAGGATCGCGGAGGCGCTGGACAAGGCGGCCGAGCATGTGGGCATCAATTTCATAGGCGGCTATTCCGCTCTGGTGCAGAAGGGCATGACTGATGCTGACAGGCTACTCATACGTTCGATACCGGAGGCCCTGTCTTCGACGGAAAGGGTCTGTGGCTCCGTCTCGGTGGGCTCCACCCGGACCGGCATCAACATGGACGCCGTAAGGATCATGGGAGACATAATCCGTGAAACGGCCGAACTAACCAAGGACAAGGACTCGATCGGATGCGCCAAGCTCGTGGTCTTCTGCAACCCGCCCGACGACAACNNGAAGGGCATGACTGATGCTGACAGACTACTCATCCGTTCGATACCGGAGGCGTTGTCGTCGACGGGAAGGGTATGCGGCTCCGTCTCGGTGGGCTCCACCAGGACCGGCATCAACATGGACGCCGTGAGGATTATGGGCGACATAATCCGTGAAACGGCGGAACTCACCAAGGATGAGGACTCGATCGGATGCGCGAAGCTCGTGGTATTCTGCAACCCGCCCGACGACAACCCGTTCATGGCAGGCGCATTCCACGGGGTCACCGAACCGGAGACCGTCATCAACGTGGGAGTGTCGGGGCCCGGAGTGGTGAAGACATCTGTATCCAAGGTCAAAGGGGAGAGCTTCGAAGTACTCTGCGAGACGATCAAAAAGACCGCTTTCAAAGTCACCAGGGCAGGGCAGCTCGTAGCGAAGGAGGCCTCCGCAAGGCTGGGGGTCCCGTTCGGAATAGTGGACCTTTCTCTGGCCCCAACTCCTGAGATAGGCGATTCCATCGCCGATATAATCGAAGAGATGGGCATCGAAAGGACCGGCGCCCCCGGTACAACCGCGGCGCTGGCCATACTCAACGACCAGGTCAAGAAAGGGGGAGTGATGGCATCCTCGTACGTCGGAGGGCTGAGCGGTGCGTTCATTCCCGTGTCCGAAGACAGCTCGATGGTCCGCGCCGCGGAATGCGGCGCCCTGTGCATCGAGAAGCTGGAGGCCATGACGTGCGTATGCTCGGTGGGACTGGACATGGTAGCGATACCGGGAGACACGTCCGCGGAGACGATCGCAGGAATCATAGCGGACGAGATGGCGATCGGGATGGTCAACCAGAAGACGACCGC
>DAMX01000032.1:0-3253 GCA_002497195.1 Methanomassiliicoccaceae archaeon UBA354
GGAGCATGAGAACTCGATCGAAGAGGCGGGCGGTGCGGCAGTGGGCTTCACCGGAAGCATAACGGGATTCAACGCGGACGCCCAGGCAAGGATGGCGGATGCGCTCTTGAAAATAGGTAAATGGGTGGGCGGCGAGTCCGGCGTACTACTGGGGCACATCAAGTGCGCGATATACCGCGAGGACGGCTCCGGCGTGACTATGAACCTCATCGACATGGACAACGGCGTCGAGATACACGGCACTTTGGAACCGTCGGAGAAGGTCTCCTTCACCCTGATGTGCGCCGTCCTGGACGTGGACCCCGCAGAGCTGGACCATGAGATGCACCATGTGCTCGAAGATGCCTGCCTGGACATGGAGCTGGAGCATCACGATTGCCACTGCCATGACCATGAGCACGGGCATGAGGATCCCCATGAGCACGGCAACGGTCATGAACATCATCACGGCCACGGCCATGAGGGCCACCACCATCACGATGACGACGACGAGAGCTGCGAGCACCGCGGAGGGTGCTGCAACCACAGAGATCATCATCATTGAAAACCATTTAAAAAGAGGAGGAAAAACAATGGAATACGGAATATCTCTGGATTTAGGGACAAGCGGCTTCAGGGCCCACGCTGTGGACTTGAAAACACAAAAGATCCTGTCTACGTCGATCACGGAATGCCATCCGCTGCCCGGCGCCAACATAATGGACCACCTGACCTTCAGCATAAGGGTAGGGCAGGATGTGGCGCACAACATCGTCGTCGATACTGTGAACAAGCTCATCAAGACACTCGGCATAGATCTCAAGGACGTTGTCCGGATGAGTATCTGCGGCAACCCCATCCAGCTCTCGCTGGCGCAGAACATTCCGGTAGAAGATCTCGCCTTCGCGGGAGAGAACGCCAAAAGGGTCAGGGGAATTAAGGAACAGAAGAGGGACGCCGGCGTGTTCAGCGCCGTCGCCTGCGGGTTCGACGTCCCTGACAAGACCGAACTCTACGTACCACCGGCCATAAGGCACGAGATAGGGGCAGATGCTCTGGCCATGATGTACAAGAGCGGCTTCCTGGACCAGAAGGAGAACTGCCTCGTCACGGACTACGGCACCAACGCCGAGATGGCGCTGAAGGTGGGGGACGACATATACACCGGGTCTGCCGCGGCCGGGCCGGCCATGGAGGGACAGTCCATAGAGTGCGGCATGCTGGCCGCCCCGGGGGCCATAAGCGACCTGGAATATGATTTCCAATGGATATGCAAAGTCCTCGACGATGACCTCATCCCTCGGAACGGCGACAGGTTCGACTTCAGCCTCGGCGTCATGTCCGAAGAGGGGCCGATGCACGGCAAGGCCGTGGGCATAACCGGCACCGGCGTCATAGCGGCAGTGGCTGTGGCTAAGGAAAGCGACCTTTGGAAAAAAGGCAGGCTGACGACCGAGGACGGCAAGATGCACCTGCAGGACGGCGTATTCATCACCAGCAACGACATCTCCGAGGCGATGAAGGCCATAGGCGCCATGAGGGCGGGCCACTTCACGCTTCTGGAGCATGCCGGCATAAAGTTCGGGGACCTCAAGACGATGTATATGTGCGGAGCGTCCGGTACGTACGTCGATGCCGTAAAGGGCAGGGACGTCGGTCTGCTGCCGCCCACGTGCGACAACATCTTCCAGTACGGGAACACTTCACTGGCGCTTTCCACCGACCTCCTGATGAACCCCGAGCTTCTCGACGAGCTGCAGGAGACGGCCAACAGCATCCGCGCAAACCACATCATGTTCGCCGGCGACAAGATATTCGAGCAGATATACGTCCAGGAGCTTGCGTACTGCGAGGAGGGCATGAGCATGACCAAGTACAACGATAACAACGTCGCCGCAGGTCTGCAGGCGCTCCCCAAGCCCACCGGTCACCCGAAGGTCACGCGCGTATCGATGCGTGACATCGCAGACCTGGGAGAGAGGGGCCTGTACATCCTTCACGAGATCGGTACGGACCTCGTCGGCAAGATGGAGGGCTGCACCGGGTGCAAGAAGTGCGAGCACGAATGCCCCGAGAACGCGTTGACCGTAAGCAAGGACAAGACGATCACCGTGAAGACCAAGAACTGCCTCGGAACGGCATGCTACAGATGCCAGTACGTCTGTCCCGAGAAGGTCATGCAGTTCGACTCCCTAAGGCTGTCGTGATAAACGGTTTTGGGCGGGGCCGGCCCCGCCCTTTTTTCATTTACCGCCGTTCAGGGCCTCGGCGTGCACGGCAGGCCTGACATTCTCGTCCTCCAGCTCCGTAAGTATCTGCTTGCGCAGCCTGATGAACTCGGGCGAAGCGCGGTCCCTGGGCCGCGGAATGCCTATGTCCACGATGTCCTTGATGCTGGCAGGACGCTTGGTAAGGACGACTATCCTGTCTGAAAGATAAACGGCCTCGTCGACCGAGTGGGTCACGAACAGGATCGTAGTGTCCGTCTTCTCGACTATCCTCAGCAGCTCGCCCTGCATGATGTTGCGCGTCTGGGCGTCCAACGCGCCGAACGGCTCGTCCATGAGCAGCACGTCGGGCTTGGTAACAAGGGCCCTTGCGATGCCCACGCGCTGCTTCATACCTCCGCTGAGCTCGTGGACACGATGGTCCTCGAAACCTTCGAGGCCGACCGCCCTGATGTAGCGTTCGGCGGTCTTCCTGCGCTGCTCCGCCGGGACGCCGGCGATCTCCAGGCCGAACTCGACATTCTTCCTTACAGAACGCCAAGGGAACAGTGCGAACTCCTGGAACACCATGCCTCTGTCGGGGCCTGGCCCGGTGCACTTCTTCCCGCCTATCGACACTTCTCCGGAGGACGGCTCCATGAGCCCTGCTATAAGCCTGAGCAGAGTCGTCTTTCCGCATCCCGAGGGACCGACTATGGATATAAGCTCGCCCTTCTGGATCTCCAGAGAGAAATCCTCCAGGGCCACGGTCTCCTGTTCATCGGTCTTGTAGACCTTCCTCAGATGATTGATAACGATCTTCTCGCTCATTCTATCCCCATCCTTCTTGTTATGACCTTGTGCAGATAGTCGGCGAGGCTGGTCGTCAGTATTCCGAGGATTGCGATTATGACTATGCCCGCGTAGACGTTGGGCCAGTACCCCATCTGCGCCTGTATGCTGATGAAGTATCCGACGCCTCCTCCGAACGATGCGTACAGCTCGGAGGCAACTATGCACATCCACCCGACCCCCATGCCTATGCGGAGGCCGTTCATTATGTATGG
>DAMX01000032.1:3555-4026 GCA_002497195.1 Methanomassiliicoccaceae archaeon UBA354
TCGATCTTCTTCACGCCGAACATCGTATTGGTCAGCACCGGGAAGAAAATACCCACGAACACCACGAGGATCGGCCCCCACGTGTAACCTACCGTGAAGAGGAATATCGGAGCCCATGCTATGGGGGCGATGGGCCTGAGGGCCTCCAGGGTCGGAGACGAGAACTCTTTCAAAGTGTCGGAGTAACCGAGGAGTAGGCCGAACGGAACCGCTATCGCCAACGCGATCAGCAGCCCGGCGAAGAACCTCTCGAGACTTATGCTCATGTGGCCCCACATGGTCATCCCGGAGATCGAATCCCCGTTCTGGAACAGGAACACCAGCGCCTCCCAGGTCGTCTGCGGCGTGGGTATCGCCGGATTGTCGAGAAGCAGCGACAGGTTCCACCATATCAGGACGAACACCACCAGCGATACGAAGGCGATTATACCTTTCCTGAGCATGCGGTGGCGTCTGTTGTCCTTATCATAA
>DAMX01000004.1:0-3509 GCA_002497195.1 Methanomassiliicoccaceae archaeon UBA354
GGTGATGTACTGGGGCTTGTAGGCTACTTTGACCTTTGCGTCTATCTTGCCGCCGTCTGGAGGGATCTCTCCGGCCAGCATCTTTACGAAAGTGGTCTTTCCTGTGGCGTTGGGACCGACGACCCCGACGGATTCCCCCATCTTTATGGAACCGCCGACGACATCCAAAGTGAACTCTCCGAAGTCCTTGGACAGGCCCTCGAAGGAAAGCAGGTCGGAAGTGACCCAGTCGCTCCTGGGAGGAGACGCGAAGAACTCTATCGGCCTATCCCTGAAACGGATATTCTCTTCGGGAAGGTAACCGTCCAGATATACGTTTATGGCGGTCCTGACCTGTCTTGCAAGAGTGAACACGCCGTACGCCCCCTCGGTACCGTATACAACGCTGACGATGTCGGCGAGGAAATCGAGTATGGCAAGATCGTGTTCTATCACGACCACCTGCTTTTCTGCGCTGAGTTCTTTGATGATGCGTGCCATCCTGATCCTCTGGTAGATGTCAAGGTACGAGGTGGGCTCGTCGAAGAAGTATACGTCCGCGTCCTTCATGACCGTGGCAGCCATGGCGACCCTCTGAAGCTCTCCTCCTGAAAGTTTCTTTATATCCCTGTCCAGAAGCTCGGTCAGCTCGAACATGATGGCGGCCTCCTCGAGTGTCAGGCGGCCTTTTATGCCGGAAAGCAGGTCCTTCACGGGCCCCGATGCGGCTTTGGGTATGAGGTCCACGTACTGTGGCTTTATGGCCGTCCTCACCTTGCCGGCGTAGACGTCCGTGAGATAGGATTTGACCTCGGTACCGTCGTAGTGCTGCAGCACTTCCTCTTTGGATGGAGGTTTCTCATAGTTGCCCAGGTTGGGGACGAGTTCCCCGGAAAGTATCTTGATCGCCGTGGATTTTCCGATCCCGTTCGGTCCAAGTATGCCCGTGACCATGCCTTTCTTCGGCACCGGGAGCCTATAGAGGCGGAAGGCGTTCTCGCCGTACTGGTGGACCATCTCCGTCTTCAGCTCGTCGGCCAGGCCTATGATCTTTATGGCGTCGAACTGGCATTTGTTGACGCATATCCCGCATCCCTGGCACAGGGATTCGGATATGATGGGCTTGCCCCTCTCGCCGAACACTATGCATTCCACGCCCGTTCTGACCAACGGGCAGAACTTATAGCATTCCTTGTTGCATTTTCTGTTCTGGCATCTGTCCTGCAGGACGGCCGCAATACGCATGTCCCCGCTTAGACCGATTTAAGATATAACCTTTAAGGATGGTATCGCAGATAAGCTGATAAGGGAAGACGGAGACAGATGGGCATGGCCGAAGCGGATGGGACCACCGAGGACGTCAGGATACTTACGGGCGACTACAGGAGGGCGATAAGGCATCTCTCCATACCGATAGCCGTGGCTCTTGCGATACAGCATATCAACATACTCGTAGACACGTTCTGGGTCGCGGGCCTGGGGGCGGACCCGATGGCTTCAATAAGCATAGTATACCCGGTTTTCGCCACGGTCATGGGCATCGGAAGCGGGCTGGGGATCGGTGCTTCTTCCGCGATAGCCAGAAGCATCGGGCATAACAGGAGGAAGGAAGCCGGCACGAAGGCGGGCCAGTCCATCCTGCTTTCTGTGATGGTCTCTGTGATTCTCACACCGATCCTGCTGGTCACCATGGAGCCGTCCATAGTGCTGTTCGGAGGCGGCGAGATATTGGACCTGTGCGTCGAATATGCCACGCCGCTTTATATTGCAACTTTCGTCATAATATTGAATGGAATAGTCACCGGCATGATCCGCGGCGAAGGTGCGGCCAAGCGCTCGATGTACATACAGCTTCTTTCCGCCGTAGTCAACATAATCATGGACCCGATCCTCATCTACGGGCTGGGAATGGGAGTTGCCGGAGCAGCATGGGCAACTGTCATAGCGTTCGGCTCCTCCATCATGCTGGCGTTCTACTGGTACTTCGTCAAGAAGGACATGTACCTGAAGATCGGAAGGTCGGACCTGAAGTTCAGCCCCCCGGAGATGAAGAGCGTTCTGAAAGTAGGTCTCCCCGAGGCGACCGAGCTTTCGGTCATGAACATATTCAACGTGTTCCTCAATTTCTTCGTTATAGCAGTGGCAGGCACAGTGGGCGTCGCGATGTACTCTACGGGGTGGAGGGCCGTATATCTGCTGATGATCCCTGCACAGGCCGTCGGGGGAGCGATCGTCTCAGTATGTTCTGCCCAGTACGGAGCAGAGCAGTACACAAAGATCCGCAAGACCTATTACTACGGGGTAAGGAAGACCGTCGAGATGCTGTCCGTGCTTGCTGTGGTCCTCTTCATCGCCGCGGGACTGGCAGCCTCCGCGTTCACCTATGAACAGGGATTCGCTCCCATAAGGGGTGAAATGACCCACATGATCCGCGTTTTCTGCATAATGGTGCCCGTCATGTCGCTCATATTCACGGGTTCCTCCCTGTTGCAGTCGCTGGAGAATGCCAATATAGCGCTGGCTTCGTCTTTCATAAGGAACGTCATGCTCGTGGTCCTTTTCGCTTTGGCCGCCCATCTGATAGGGACCCCCGATTCCCTATGGTGGTCCCTTACCGGGGGAGAGATCGTAGGAGGGCTGATCATGCTTTCGCTGGCACTGTGGAAGCTAGGTTCGTTCGAACGTTCAAAGGGCATATCCCGAAAATTATAATCTGCCGGAGCCATTGAGGTCACATGTATGAAGGGAGGTCCCGCATCTGACGGATTCATCCGATAATATTCTGGGCAACCCCCGCAAAGCCGTCTTGAGGATGGCGTTCCCGATTGCTCTGGCACTCCTCGTCCAGTACTTCAACAGCGTGGCGGACATGTTCTGGGTCTCCGGTCTCGGGGCCGACGCCCTGGCGGCCGTCAGCATCGTCACTCCGGTATACATGGCAATAATCAGCATCGGCAACGGCATAGGCACGGGGGCATCCTATGCCATCTCGAAGAGGATAGGCGCGGGGGAATCCGATTCTGCGTCCAAGGCGGCCTCCCAGTCGCTGATGATGACGATCGCTGCCGGCGTTGCATCACTCATTTTGCTGGTCGTCACGGTAGTGCCGCTCATTGACTATATGGGCGCCGGAGATATACTGGCACTTTGCACCGATTATGCTTATCCCGTCATATTATCCGCTCCTCTTCTGATGATGGGAGGGGTGCTGTCAGGATGTCTGAGGGGCGAAGGCGCGGCGAAAAGATCTACGGCCATACTTGTGACGGCGGCAATCTTCAACATGGTCCTCGACCCCGTCTTCATCTACTGGCTCGACATGGGGATCGCCGGAGCCGCATATGCGACCGTGGTTTCCTCGGCGATATCGATGATACCTGCCGTGTACTGGTATGCCGTAAGGAAAGATGTTCTCGTGCCGATCTCTTTTATCGGCTTCAGGTTCACCCGCCCCGAAGTCAGGTCGATATCCGAAGTGGGCGTCCCGCAGACCGCGGAGCTTGTCATAATCTCCCTTATGTCCGTGTTCT
>DAMX01000046.1:0-658 GCA_002497195.1 Methanomassiliicoccaceae archaeon UBA354
CTTACCGATACCGGCTGCATATCAACAAGCTCGGAGATGGACCTCCTTGTCTTCTGAACCGCCGCATCTTCGAACATCTCCCCTATGCGGAAGAAAAGCATCACTGCGACACCTTCGACGCTGGCGCCGATTATGAACGCGCCGGCGGAAGCTATCACCGTAAGGAAGTTTTCGTCGAGTATCATACCATAACGCAGGCTCTTCGCTGCAGATATCGCAATGACATATCCGGAGATGACGTATGCGACGGCCAGGATGACCGTTGATGCCGTCCCGTGACCGGTATAACGGAGAACAGCGCCCAGAGCGAAAAGAATGCCCGAGATCAGTACTTCCAAGGTGCCCCGACGCAAGCGGACCTCACCTCTTCACAAGACGTGCATCGGGTTCGATGCTTTTTACTATTTTTGCGGCCTCTTCTTCAATGCGGAGCATCTCGCCTTCATCTGCGTCGACGATCAGTTTTTTAGACATGAACATCACAGAGGCCGATCTGACCCCTCTGATTCCGCAGATCTTCTTTTCCATTTTCATGGCGCAATTGGCGCACCCGAGATTCTCGATCGTGAAGTCTGCCTTCATTTTTCTGCCTCCGCGAGATGCTCCGAGGCGAGATCGATTATGGACCCGACGTGTTCGTCGCACAGCGAGTAAAAAA
>DAMX01000046.1:964-2849 GCA_002497195.1 Methanomassiliicoccaceae archaeon UBA354
GCACCGATATCGCATACGCACATCTCGCTGGCTTCCAGTGCGATCAGTATCTTCAGCCTCGTGCTGTCGCCGAAAAGGCTGAAAAACTCGGAAAGCCTGAAGATGTCCTCTTCCGCAGGCATGCTATTTCTGACGAGGTCAGCCACGTCGTCATGCGCCACATGGATTTTGCATCCGTATCTTTCCAGTTTTTCCATAATATCACTTAATTGATTATATGTTCAATTGAATGATTGTTCAATTATATAAAGATGTAGAAACAGGGCCATAAGAATATGCCGGTCCAGCGGAGCGGCCTTTGTCATAGCGCGGAAAATCACAGTGTTTCAGGCAATGAAGCTTCGACCTCGAACCAAAGCTTCAGGAGACAAACCGTTTATGGAAGAAAAGCGAAGTATGATGAATAAAAAGTGCATCCTGCCCTCATGAACTCCGAAGAAGCATCAGAACTTTGCCGCGAGGCCGTGATGTACATGACAGGTACGGGAGGGTACGAGAGACGCCCCGACGAGGCCGTCAGCATCTTTTCCCGTGTCGCCGATGAAGGATTCCCGCAAGGTATCTTCGGCCTTGCGGAGGTGCTCATGGTCGGCTACGGGGTGGAACAGGACCAGAAGGCGGCCAAGGACCTTTACGAGAAAAGCGCCTCCATGGGACACGTCGAATCCTGTTTCAGACTGGGGATGATATACACGGGCGACTACGGGTTCCCTGCTGACCCCGAGGCGTCCTACAGAAATTTTTTGATCGCCGCCGAGGCCGGAATGATCGAGGCATATGCATACATTGCGGAATACTCCTTCAACGGTTACGGCACTGAAAGAGACATGTCGGCAGCTTTCAAATGGTTCCTCAGATCGGCCGAAGCCAACGATGCGGTATCAATGTTCAAGGCGGGATACATGTACGAAGAAGGGGTCGGAACCGAAAAGGACCCGGACAAGGCCTCCGAAATGTTCAGACGCTCGGCGGAAGCAGGCCTTCCGGAGGCCCAGATGAAGATGGCGGACCTGTCATTCTCCGGGAACGTCCCCGGAGGCGAAGAGGAGGCGTTCAAATGGTACCGGATGGCCGCAGACGCAGGCTTGACCGCGGCGAAGGTCAGCCTGGGAACGATGTACTATGAGGGCAGAGGGGTCCAGAAGAATATGGAAAAGGCTTACGAGATGTACTCCAGCGCGTCCGAGGACGGGGATCCCGATGCATCCTTCCTGAAAGCCAGGATGGAGATCAGCGGTGCCGGAACCGACTGCGATCCCGACAAAGGAGTGAGGTCCATGTCCAAGGCGGCGGAGCAGGGCAGCGAGGAAGCCAAGCAAGTGCTGGAACAGATTCGAAGGGCTCAGAACACCCAGTTCGTCCGCATCGACGGCGACGGGGAATGATCAATCTTCGCAGTATTGGAAATCAGACTTGGAGGAACCGCAGTCCGGACAGACCCAGTCATCGGGCAGCTCGTCGAAGGGAACACCCTCTTTTTCCTCGTCGTAGATGTAGCCGCATAGAAGACACTCGTATTTCATGGAACGTCCAACGCCTTCTCGGTTTATCTATTTTTAGTCCTCCTTAAGACAACCCGTAGGCTCAGGTGCGGGGGGACGCGTCCTGGTCCGTTCCTTTCGCATCCGAGATCTCTGACGGGTCAAAGTCCGAATATCTTATGTCGGAATCCTTCACGATGAAGGACAGTACAACGGTCACTGCCGATAGGACTATGGCCAACAGCAGGGACGCAGAATATCCGTTGGTGAACTCCGGTATCGTGAGCATCGAGAAGCTGATCCCCGGAGCTCCGGAAGTGATCGAGAAGAATGCGGCGAAAAGGGCGGTTCCAAGGCCGCAGCCCAGATAGATGAACATGGACATGACCGACGATGCCATCCCC
>DAMX01000046.1:2961-3122 GCA_002497195.1 Methanomassiliicoccaceae archaeon UBA354
CCCAGATAGATGAACATGGACATAACCGACGATGCCATCCCTTCGTTCCCTCTGGGGGCGTGCTCGACCACGCGTCCGGCCATAGGGCCTCCGGCCAGGCCCCACGATATTCCCATGAGTATGACCACCGGCACCAGCATCCAAAGTCCGAAGTCCATGTT
>DAMX01000046.1:3334-3985 GCA_002497195.1 Methanomassiliicoccaceae archaeon UBA354
ATGAGCCACAGCAGCACGTTGAACGTCAAAAGGCATAGGCATGCGCAAACTGCGAACCATCTCTTGCCCTTCCGGTCGGACCACCTGCCGAGAGGAAGACATACGGCGGCGGTGATGGCCGAAGGTATCAGCAGATAAAGGCCGGTCTGACTCGGAGAGAATCCAAGGCTGATGTCCATGTAGAATGGCAAGAGATAGAAAATACCCATGAATGCAAGATTGTAAATCAGGAACGCCAGTATCATCAGGTCGAAGGCCTTCGTCTTGAATATCCTGACGTCGATGAGAGGCAGATGGAATCTAAGCTCCCTCAGGACGAACAATGCCAGAAGGACCAGGCATACGGCCATCGAAGCGGCGAAATGCCATCCGGCACCGGGGTGGGCGCTTATCTCCAGGCCATATATTGCCGACGCTATGGAGCCGAACAGCAGCGCCGTACCCGGGAAGTCCAAAGGCCTCTTCTCCGTCGGGCCGTCTTTGGGCATTGCGTACATGGCTATTGCGATCGCAGCTATGCCTATGGGTATGTTGATCAGGAATATCCAGTGCCACGAAAGCAGGTCTGTGATGATACCTCCCATCGCGGGCCCTATGGAATATCCCAGAGCGCTGCCCAGCGTGGTAACGCTCAGGGCCAGTCCCAGCTTG
>DAMX01000046.1:4184-8082 GCA_002497195.1 Methanomassiliicoccaceae archaeon UBA354
GGGGGGGCCATGATGGCCGCGGCCATCATGGCCCCCCCTACCCCCTGGACAACCCTTGAGACCAGCAGCATGCCCAAAGAGTCCGATATTCCGCAAAAAAACGACGCCAGTGTGAATATTGCGAAGCCGGACACGAACACCTTCCGTATCGCCCCGCGGTCCGCTATCCTTCCGAAGAATAGGATCAGCCCTGCAAGCACCATGAAATACACCACGGTGACCCAGGATGCTGAAGCGGTGTCCGTTCCGAGGCTGGTCGCTATGGATGGCAGAGCGACATATACGACGCTGCCGTCCATGCCGTCCATGAGCACGGCTACCGCCACTGCGAGTAGCAGGAGTTTCTCAGAACGTATCAATGCCCCGCTCATAGAAATCCGAAGTAGGACATTTGCTTAATATAATGATTTGTCCCGATCGAATAGCCCGGTCAGATCGGATATTATGCGGTCGGCCTCCACCTCTCCGCCGCTCCCGTGGCGGTCGACAAGTATCTTTCCTATTCCTGCACGTTTGGCGGCGGTTATGTCGCCGGGGCTGTCCCCGATGTAGACGCATTCCGAGGGCCGGATGCCGAGATTTTCAATGCAGAGATTTATCGGATAAGGGTCCGGCTTGGGGTGCAACGAGCTCTCGTATCCTATCACGGTGCCGAAATGTCCTCTTAACCCGTTGTTATCGAGAATGTCATTGATGTATGATTCATAGGACCCGGACACTATGGCCATTTTCTTTCCCGAATCTGCCAGTTTTTCTATGCATTCAACTGTCTCGGGGAAAGGCACGGCGGTGTCGACGACCGAGTTTTCCGCCTCTCTCACGAACTCTGCGACGAACTCACGGTACTTGCACGGGCATCCGGGATAATGCTTTTCGAAGATGGCATGAAGCGGCGTACTGATGTACTGGTAATATTTTGAAGGGTCGTAAGCCATCCCGAAGATCCTGAAGGCTTTTCTGTAGCACGCTTCGTACCCGCCGCGGGTGTCGAAAAGCGTGTTGTCGAAATCGAATATGTATGTGCCGTACTTCAAAACAGTTCCCTCAGACTCTCTATGCGGTATGTGCATCTGCAGTCTTCGCCCAGGCCGTTGCGGTCTATAAGCGCGCCGTCGACGCCGAAGGCCTCCGCGGCCATCATGTCAGTCTCGCCATCCCCTACGAACAGCACCTCGTCCTTGCGAATGTCGTAATGGGCCATACAGACCTTGAGACACTCCGGGTCGGGCTTTTGTTTTGTAACGTCGTCATACCCCACCACACGGTCGATGTACTGGATCAGCCTGTGGATGGTAAGGACGTTCTTGGCCCTTTTACTGGAGCTGCGGGTGGCTATGCAGATCGGGAGGCCCTCGTCGGCGATCCTCTGCAAAACGTACCTGGTCTCGGGGAACGGGAAGCTGTTGGGGTCGAGCGAAACGCGGTATTCGTCGAACATGACCTCTTCGAACATCTTGAAGTCTATGCCCGGGGACTCGAACCTGCTGTACGTGGCGTAAAGGGGCTCCCTGGTGAAACCGGGAAGACAAGACTCGTCGTACAGGAAGCCCAGTTTGTCGAGGGCCCTCCTGTAGCATACTATTAGTCCGTTTGCGGAATCTACGAGGGTACCGTCGAGGTCGAAGATGTATAGCGAATATCCCTTCATTTTCGATAGTGATGGCTTAGCCGATATTCAGATTTTCCTACCGGCCAAGCCCCGAGGGCCCATTGCCGCATCCGGGCCCCGGGGTACCGCAGGGTATCACTGGCCTCTTTCAGCCATCCTCGTGCCGCGGAGCGTGAGCTCTTCCTTGCTTATTCCGACCATCGCCTCGCCTATGTCGTAAGACACCTCCGCGATGACCTCGGGCTTGTCATAGTCGGCCACAGCCTTCACGATGGCCGAGGCGCGTTTCGCCGGGTCCCCGGACCTGAATATTCCGGACCCCACGAATACGCCGTCGGAACCGAGCTGCATCATGAGTGCTGCGTCGGAAGGAGTAGCCACACCGCCAGCGGCGAAATTCACCACAGGCAGCTTTCCGTTTTCATGCACGTACCTCAGAAGATCCAAAGGCACCCGCATTTCTTTCGCGGCCTCGTACATCTCGTCTTCCAGTATCGACCCGATGTACCGCATCTCGGAATTGATCTTGCGCATGTGGCTGACAGCCTGGACTATGTCCCCGGTTCCGGCTTCCCCTTTGGTGCGGATCATGGTCGCGCCCTCGCCTATTCTTCTGAGCGCTTCTCCGAGATCTCTCGCGCCGCAGACGAACGGGGCGTCGAATGCGAACTTGTCTATGTGATAGACGTCGTCCGCGGGCGAAAGCACCTCGCTTTCGTCGATGCAGTCGATGCCTATGGCCTGAAGGACCTGGGCCTCGACGAAGTGCCCGATGCGGCACTTTGCCATCACAGGTATGGAGACGGCCTCCTGGATGGATTTTATCATCTTGGGGTCGCTCATTCTGGACACCCCGCCCTCGGCGCGGATGTCAGCGGGTACGCGTTCCAAGGCCATGACCGCGCAGGCACCTGCTTTCTCGGCGATCTTCGCCTGCTCGGGGGTCGTGACGTCCATTATCACTCCGCCGGCCAGTTTCCTTGCGAATCCTATATTGATCTCGTACCTCTTGTTGTCCATCAAATCACCTTTTTCCATTTAGGCGATTCCTCATTAGATAAGGCATACTTAATATCATCTAAGAACATAATTGTACATTGAAATTTTAATCTCTCCTGCTTATCGCCGATCTTAGACAGTCGCCGCCGTCCGAGGCCGAAACCCTGGCTGTCGATGACGGGCTGTCCGCGCACATTTATTAACGGCAGACCCGCTTCGACTCGTATCATGAAGACCGACATCGAGATCGCATATGAGGCGGAAGCGGAACCGATCACGGAAATAGCATCGAAACTCGGACTAGCCTACGAGGATATCAGTCCTTACGGCAAGTATATGGCAAAGATACCCCTGAATGTTCTGAAGCGTTTCGAAGTGAAAGAAAACGGCAAACTGATCATGGTCACGGCCGTGACTCCGACTCCCGCCGGTGAAGGAAAGACCGTCACCACCATCGGACTTATACAAGGTCTCGGAAAGATCGGCAAAAAAGTCGTCGGCGCCCTGAGGGAGCCGTCGCTCGGCCCGGTGTTCGGTATCAAGGGCGGCGCAACCGGAGGAGGGAGGTCGCAGGTATATCCGATGTGGAACATCGATCTTCATTTCACAGGCGACATCCATGCCGTTTCGGCAGCCCACAACCTTCTTTCTGCGGTGGTCGAGAACCACCTGGTCAAGGGCAACGAGCTTAACATAGATCCCACGAGGGTGGTTCTCAAGAAGACCATGGACATGAACGCCAGGGAGCTCAGGAATGTAATCGTGGGGCTAGGCGGCCGAACGGTAGGCGGCATACCCCACGAGAGCGGATTCCTGATTACTTCGGCGTCCGAGATCTCAGCTATTCTGGCACTGTCCACCGGATATGAGGACCTCCGTGCAAGGCTCGAGAGGGTCGTGGTGGCGTACAACATAGAAGGGGAGCCGGTGACTGCGGGGGAACTCGGATGCGTAGGAGGGATGATGGTTCTTCTGAAGGATGCAATATGCCCCAACCTGGTGCAGACCCTCGAAGGCGAGCCTGTGTTCGTCCACGGTTTCCCATTTGCAAATATTGCCCACGGCGCAAACAGCATTTTGGCAACCAGGTCGGCCCTGAAGATGGGAGACTATGTGGTGACCGAGGCAGGATTCGCCTCCGATCTCGGAGGGGAGAAGTTCATGGACATCGTATGCAGACAGTCGGGCCTGTCTCCCGATTGTGTCGTCCTCGTAGCTTCGGTCCGTGCCCTGATGATGCACGGAGGTGCCGACCTGAAGGAGGCCGGAACCATGACCTTGGACAGCCTG
>DAMX01000016.1:0-4778 GCA_002497195.1 Methanomassiliicoccaceae archaeon UBA354
ATCATGCCCCAGAAGAAGAACCCGG
Source organism: Methanomassiliicoccaceae archaeon UBA354 (assembly GCA_002497195.1). Lineage (GTDB taxonomy): Archaea > Thermoplasmatota > Thermoplasmata > Methanomassiliicoccales > Methanomethylophilaceae > VadinCA11. Next base: position 26 of record DAMX01000016.1, read on the forward strand.
ACATCGCCGAGCTCATCAGGGGACGTTCCGGGTCAGCGGTAGGGCACCTGGTTTCCGTACTTACGATGCTAAAGGGGCTTCCTCTCACGTACAACAGGGATATGCAGGAGGACAAGAGGCCGGTCATCGACTCCCTGCAGTCCGCAGCCGACTGCGTGGACATGATGTACAAGATGGTCACCACCATGAAGGTGGACACGAAGAGGATGGAAGAGGCCGTGGGGAAGGGCCAGATAAACGCAACCGACCTCGCCGACTACCTTGTGACCAAAGGCGTTCCTTTCAGGGAGGCCCACGGGATAGTGGGGGCCGCGGTCAGGCACTGCATCTCCGAGGGGCTCAGGCTCGAGGGGGTCCCGTTGGCAGACCTCAAGAAGTTCAGCGACAGGATAGGGGAAGACGTCTATGACGTGATATCGATCAGGCGGTGCGTCGAACGCAGGAGCTCTTACGGGGGAACCTCTCCCTCGTCCGTCGCCGTGCAGATAGAGAAAGCCAGGTCGTCTGTCGAAGACAGGATGAACTTCGTTACGTGCGAATCGCAGGTTTACGAGAAATGCTGGAGCAGGCTCCTGGGATGATCACTCGAACTCTATGCGGTCGTTCTTCTTGACGTCGAACTTAACGCCGGCGGAAGACAGCATCTCCGATACCCTGTCCGAAATCGAGGCCAAGTCTGTGGCCTTGCTGTAACTTTTCAGATAGAACTCTTTGCTGCCGATGGGGAACACGAGCCTGACCTTTCCTTTCCGGTTGTAACCCTCAGGCTTCCTGTTGTTCTTGAGGTCTGAAGTGTTCTCTTCGATGTACATCTGCATTATCTCCTCCTCTTCCGGTATCTGGCCTATCTCCTCGAGCAACATTCCGAGGATGTCCGGGAACACGGGTGCGAGGTCCTTGTAATCGGATTTTCCTTTGAGGACAAAATGCGTGCTGTAGACTTTCACGCCACCTAATCCTGGTCGGTTTATTAATCACTTTTGACGCTCTCCTAAAAAGGAATTCGCATTTCTTTAATACACCGTAAACATATCCAGCAGCGTGAAGGTTGCTTTGACGATCGCGGGCTCCGACTCTGTCGGCGGAGCGGGCATCCAGGCCGACGTAAAGGCCATGGGCTCGTTGGATGTGCATGCAGTATGCGTCGTCACGGCAGTAACCGCCCAGAACACCTGCGAGGTAGCAGAGATATTTCCCGTCCCGGAGGAGATCGTTGAGGCTCAGTTCCGTTCCGTCGTCAGAGACTGCAAGATCAGCGCCGTGAAGACGGGCATGCTCTACAGCGCTGAGACGGCAAAGCTTGTAGCGGAGCTTCTGGAGGAACATGAGGTCCCGCTGATAATCGATCCCGTGCTTACAGCCGGGGTGGGAGGATCTCTCGCCGAGAACGGGCTCGCCGAATCCATACGCAAAAATCTCATGCCGCTTTGCGAGCTCATCACGCCCAACAAATACGAAGCAGAAACGCTCTCCGGCATAGTGATCAACAACGAATACGACGCAACCCTGGCCTGCGAGCTCATAGGGAAAGAGGGATCTTCGGTCTACCTCAAAGGGGGGCATATGGACACCAAGAAGGTCGTGGACTACCTATATCTCAATTCTCAGATCAAGAAATTCGAATACCCGCGTCTTAACAAATCCGGCCACGGCAGCGGATGCACGCTTTCTTCGTTCATCACGGCCAACTGCGCCAAGGGGATGAATATCGCATCTTCGGTCATGAAGTCCCGGGAGCTCATACAGAAATCCATAGAGACCCAATACGCGATAGGAAAGGGCGACGACGTGGTCAACCCCATTGTTAGAATCGATGCGGGCCTACCCTCAAGAGAAGTGGTCGACGAGCTGGAGGCCGTCGCCTCCAGGATCCTGGAGGTCCTGCCTTCCGATTTAGTGCCCAAGGACGGGATAAACATAGCCTACACCGCACCGGGTGCGGATGAACCGGGCGATGTGGCCGCAATAATGGGACGTATCACCTTATCGAACGGTAAGCTCAAGAAAAACGGCCCCGTCAAATTCGGAACGGCCGAGCAGCTTGGGTACATACTGCTGAGCATGATAAAATTCGACCCGGAAACAAGGTCCGCCATGAACCTGAAATACAGCAGCGACACGGCTGACATCATGGAGGAGCTGGGTTTCACTGTGGGCAAGTTCGACCGCAGGTCGAACAAGTCCGTCGACTCGCTTGTGGGCGACGTTGTGAAAAAGGCAGGGAAGGTCCCCGATGCGATAATCGACACCGACGCGAAAAAGGAACGCCTGATCAGGGTGTTCGGAAAAAGTCCAAGAGACGTTATCGGCAAGGTCGAATCAATCTTCTGAGACCGTTTTTAAGAGGTTTATGACTCTTAAGAGATCGACTTTATCTTGATGACGAAGTAAAGTGTCTCCCCTGCCGAAGGGTCGGTAGTTATCGTGAAGACGGACCCGTCATCGCTCTGAACGTAGAACTTCTCGGACCCCAGGTCGACCCATACCGTCTTGTAAGGCTGGCCGTCGATCCCTTCGATGACGATGTCGCATACGATGTTTTCACCGACGGCTGTAACATTGAGCTTCGCAGTTCCGTAGTCGTTAAGCTCGTTGGATGCGAGTTCATATGTCTCGCCAGATACGGGCCTGTTGGTTATGCTCACCGCGTTCCTGTCGTCGGAATAGACGGCAGTGGCCTCCCATCCGTAGATCGTAGTGAACTCCACGATGGTGCCGGACTCGACGGTTAAGTCGTAAAGGTCAGTGAACATGTCCTGAGACATGTACTGCACGGCGGCCACCGTAAACTGTTCGCCCCTTGTCGTGCTCTTCGAAGCGTATCCGCTCTCAGAAGGTATGGTCACCTTGACGGTGTCTCCCACCTTGTGGCCGATCAGGGCATTCTCGAACATGGAGAGGGCCCCGCCGCTCCCGGGGGTCACCGTATAAGCGGAGAACGTGGTCTTGCTGAAGTCGCCTTTGATCGGATAGTTCTCGGAATGGGACTTCACATTGGTGTCGAATATCAACGCCCCTTCTTCGTCGTAGTAGGCGTAAAGGGACCCGGTGTAGTCCACGGTGACCGTGGAGCCGGGCTCCACCGTTGCCTTGTCGGAGCCCGAGATGTAATTGTCGTTGACGAACACGCCGATCACGGCGACTGCCGCCAGAAGGAAAATGACTGCGCTTATGGCCATTATCGGCTCTATTTCCCTCTTCATTTTCTGCTCCGATGACATGTCGGAGTGACGAATGGAACTCATTTATTAATAGGTAGCGTAGGCGCGCGCTCAAACGTTTTTAATACATCCCCCCTCATCCACAGACACGGGCGCCGCCCTTTCTGTGGGGACGGGGCCGATAAGGACATGGTCTCATGAGAGCACTGTATATTCACGCGGACTCGATGGAGTTCGAAGCTAAGGAGAAGACCAAGGTCGCCGAGGAGATACCCGACAACCTTCACAACGGCAGGATGGAAGAGGTACTCGTTGCGTTCATAACCGTAGAGAGCAGCGACGAGGACGCCCTTCAGGACGTGGCCGCTGAGGCCTCGAAGGACATCCTCGCCACCAAGGAGAAGGTCGGAGCAGAGCGCATCATGCTCTATCCGTACGCCCACCTGAGCAAAGACCTGGCAAAGCCCAAGGCCAGCATCCAGCTTCTTGACATGGTCGAGAAGATGGTCGCCGCCGACGGGACCGAGGTTGTCAGGGCGCCGTTCGGATGGTACAAATCCTTCGACGTCAAATGCAAAGGCCACCCGCTGTCGGAGCTCTCCAGGGACTTCACCGGGAAGGCCGCAAAGAAATCCGCTCCCAAGGGAAAGGACGCATACTTCGTGCTCACCCCCGATGGAGAGGAGGTCCGCATCGAGGATTACAAATCGACATCCGAATGCATGAGGTACATGATAGACAAGGAGGCCCTCGGAAAAGAGGCGCCCGCGGTCAAGGAGCCCGACTACCTCAGGCTCTGCAAGAAGTTCGGGATACAGTGGGAGTCCATGTCCGATGCGGGCCACATGTGCCTTGCGCCACACGGCGCGATGATGTTCGACCTGATCTCCGACTATGCGACCCAGATCGTGAACGGTTCCGGATTCAGCGTCTACAACGTCAAAGGTACCAACATGTTCTCCCTGGACGAACCGGCCGTGAAAGAGCATGCCGACCTGTTCGGCGACAGACTTTACACCGTCGACACCGGGAAGAAGAAATTCGTCCTCAGATACGCCGCCTGCCACCAGCAGTTCGCGATGATCCGTAACTGGAACATCAGCTACAGGAACATGCCCTTCGGGGCCTTCGAAGTGGCCGACTCATACAGGATGGAGCAATCGGGGGAGACCATGCTTTGCTTCAGGACCAGAAGGCTCAACATGCCCGACTTCCACGTCATGTGCAGGACGGTCCCGGAAGCTCAGGACAGCTTCCGTTTCCTGGACGGCAAGATATACGACGAGATAGAGGCGATCGGGAGGGAGTACGAGATGCTCGTCAACTTCTCTTCCATGCAGGCCTACAGGAACAACAAGGACCTCATCCTCAAGCTGTGCAACGACCACGGCAGGGACGCCCTGATACACATCTACCCCGAGGGAATAAACTACTACTGGACCGTGAACATCGAATACCACATGCTGGACCAGATGAAGAGGCCCAGAGAGATCGGTACCGTCCAGATCGACGTAGGCAACGCTCAGAGGTTCGGGATCACGTACTCGGACGAGAACGGAGAGAAGCAATATCCCGTGATACTCCACTGCGCC
>DAMX01000048.1:0-2602 GCA_002497195.1 Methanomassiliicoccaceae archaeon UBA354
AAGTTCATCGACAAGAACGGACTGAAGATCAAGCTCCTCAGCGACCCGGACCGTTCCCTCACGGAGGCCGCAGGGACCTGGGGAAAGAAGATGATGTACGGCAAAGAGGTAGAAGGCGTCGTACGTTCCACTTTCATCGTAGGAAAGGACGGGAAGGTCGAAGCCGTATGGAAGAAGGTGAAGGTGGACGGCCACGCACAGGAGGTGCTCGACCGCGCCGTATATCTTTCCAAGAGCCGTTGATCACAGGGTCTGCTTGAAACCGTTCCCCCCGTACTGCCAGTAGAAAGCCGTGCCTCCGCGCCCTTCCTGAGCGGCAGGAGACGGGAACACACCTTCTTTCACCGTTGCCACCTGGGGGAATGTCACGCATTCGTAACGTACTTTCTTCCCTTCCGATACACGGAACATGCTGAGCATTCTGCCTTCGATTGCCAGATCGCTGCAGTCCGTAACGATCCCTGTGCCCATGGATGCTGCGGCCCTGGGTGCCAGCTCCGCCCCCCTCGGAGTAGATCCGAAAAGTACGACCGCAGGGATGATGCGCTCGCATACTGCCGCTATCGATTCCGCATATGCTTCAGGATGGAATGTCGAGAGGCGCGGGTCCCTTACGTGGTATAGTGTGTCCACCCCGTAAGAGAAGGCCTCCTTGTAGAGCTCTTTCCTTTCCGGACCTCCGAAGATGACCCCGAAAATACGGCCGCCCCCCATCTCCGAAGCTTTGCCCAGAAGCTGCTTCGAAACGGGCTCGATGGCCTGGACGCCCTTTTTATCGGATACCTCGATGAAAACCAACGTCCCGTCCGCAGTGGACTGATTTGTATTGTAATTCTCGAGCATCCCGGGCGGAAGCTTCTTTTCGCCTCCGCACGAACCGGTGCTGCAAGAGTCGCCAGAACTGTATGAGGGGCATGAACCGCTGGAAGCGCAACCGTCGCATCCTCCCATCAGCACACCTCCCTTGCCAGCACCCGGGATCCGCAGAATCCCACCGACCTCTCCGCCAGTTCGATGTCTTCCCGTCCCAATATCTTAACATCCGGTGTTCTGGCACTTTTTCTCTCGAAGGGTATTTGCAGATCGTCCTTCAGCGATATGACCGATCCGCGGGGAACGCGGCATATCCTTCTCTCGTCCCCATAGTCTTGGGTCGCCACGATACCTTCCGCATCTCTTACGATCTCGGTGACATAGCAGAACTGCTGGGCCCGTATCAGATGTGCCAGCATCGGCATTGCCGAGCTGTGGCGGGCGAATATGAAGGTTTCAGCGTCAGGGCTGTATTTGCCCACGAAGGCCGCGTATATCCTGGCGAGGGCCCAGGTGTCGGAGCCCATAAATCCTTCATCCATCAGGCGGTAGATTCCGGAGGCGCCGGCAGACGTGCACGTCTTGAGCATATCGTCGAGTTTATCGCCACCGATCGCCACCGCTGAAAATGAGTCGCCGTCCTGTATTAAAGACTGCAATACGCCCAAGGCGGGACCGGGATTTCCCGTCACGAATAGAACATGATCCATATGGCCGTGTAACGTCGCAAGGATATTTATATTCAATAACCCAGGTCGGACGAGATGCGCGGAACCATCGCGGCCGTTACCGCCTGCTCGGTCAGGGTCTTGCGGTCAAGCAGTCCGTTGCTGAGCATCCCTATGGCGCCCTGCCTTTTTCCGATGCCCTTATCGCCGTAAAGCTCCGCTATGGCTCCGGCCACCGTGTAGCCGTTTCGCACCAGGTCTGCGATGTCTTCCGGGTATGCGAACCCCGGACCCATTCCGACCGTCAGCATTCCGTGCCTGTCGAACACAGCGCAGTACTGGATATCAAAAAGTCCTTCTTCGCGCTCGAATACCCCCGCTTCAATGCCAAAGGCCATCTCGTGGCCGGCAAGAGCTTTTCTGGCCCGGTTTATGGCACCCTTCCTGACGTCTGACTCGAAGGGCTGTTCGGGAACTCCGCTGTCCACGTCCGCGGCGGTTATCCTCACGCTGCCGTAGATCTTCTCGAGCACGCTCCTTACCGCTTCCACCTTAACGGGATTCATTGACCCGACCGCTACGTCCAGCGCGTTGCTGGCGCCGTTCCTGCCGTATCTTCCTTCGAGTATTGCCCTGGAGCATATCTTCTCTCCATCATCGGCCATCACCAGCGGCACCACGGAGAACTCCAGGGGCGGCACACCGCGGGACCTGCGGTCTTCGTTGATCCTCTTTCCGTTAGGCAGGGTCTCTTCCGTCAGGACGAGCACGCCCACAGAGTCCATAAGGTCCTTCGGACCGTGAATATCGTCGATGATGAATATCTCCCAGGGCTTGGACATCCCCGAGAGGAACGACCTCAGGGCAGATATCCTGAGCTCCAGCGGAAGTATCATATTCCTGCCGATGGCGGCCATCTCGTCGGACGTGATCCCTACCGCTACGTCGTCTCCGACCTCGAAAGCCCGCCTGAGGAGGGCACGGTGGCCGTCGTGCAGGATATCGAATGTACCGGCTACCGCAGAGCGCATGATCATAACCCGCTGACGACGATCGCGACCGTGGCGACCATTATTATCGCCAGGACCGCGACGTATATCTTCAGTTTCTTCTTGACCTCT
>DAMX01000029.1:0-3057 GCA_002497195.1 Methanomassiliicoccaceae archaeon UBA354
ACCATCTCGCTTATGAACGCAGGGTACTGGGGGAACTCGTATGTCTTGCCGTCCGCCCTCACCTCGCCCTTGTCGGGGTCCACCGATATGACGTCCCCTTCCGCGGCGTCGACCTTGCATTCGACCAGCAGGAGCCCTATGTTCATCGAGTTCCTGTAGAATATGCGTGCGAAGGACTCCGCAACTATGCATGAGAATCCCGCTTCGATCAGCGAGAGGGGGGCGTGTTCCCTTGAGGACCCGCATCCGAAGTTCTTTCCCGCGACGATGATGTCCCCCTTCTCCACCTGCTGGGCGAATCCGGGCCTTACCTTCTCGAATATGAAGTCGTTGAGGTGGTCCAGGTTCGCGGACACCAGGCGCTCGGCCGGTATTATCTGGTCCGTGTCGACGTTGTCGCCGAACCTCCATACTTTTCCTTGGATCTTGTCCATCACTGTCCCTCCAGCTGTTCAGGGGTCACGATCTTTCCCGCGACCGCCGAAGCGGCCACCACGGCCGGGCCTGCGAGGTAGACCTCCGAATTCTTGTCCCCCATCCTTCCGATGAAGTTCCTGTTTGTGGACGAGACCGCCTTCTCGCCGGCGGCGAGGATCCCCATGTACCCTCCGAGGCAGGCGCCGCATGTGGGCCCGGAGACGAACGCTCCGGCGTCCAGGAACACCTGCATGATCCCTTCGTCGATCATCTGTCTGAAAACCTTCTGGCTCGCCGGAACGACGAGGAACCTCACTCCGTCCGCGACCTTGCGTCCTTTGACCACCTCCGCCCCGATCCTCATGTCCTCTATGCGCCCGTTGGTGCATGAACCGAGGTAGGCCTGGTCGATCTTGACGTCGGCTTCTTTCACCGGGCGTCCGTTCTCGGGGAGATGGGGGAAGGCCACCATCGGAACGATCTTCGAGAGGTCGTACCTGAGCACGGAATGGTATTTCGCGTCCTTGTCCGCCTCGACGGCCTTCCACGCTCCTTTGGCGGTTCCCCTGATGTATTCCTCGGTGAGGCTGTCGCATGGGAATATCCCTCCCTTTCCTCCGGCCTCTATGGCCATGTTGGAGACGGTGAGGCGGTCGGACACGGTTATGTTTGCCACTCCCGGCCCGTGGAACTCGAACACCCTGTAGTTGGCACCGTCGACGCCGATGTCAGTTATTATCTGGATTATCAGGTCCTTTCCGCAGGCCCCGTTGACGAATCTGCCGGTCAGCTCGACCTTGATCGTCTCCGGTACCTTGAACCAGAGGCGGCCGGTGGTGAATGCGGCGCAGGCCTCGGTCGAACCAATGCCCGTGGAGAACGCATTTATGCCTCCGTACGTGCAGGTATGGGAATCGGCCCCTACGATCAGCCTTCCCGGGGCCGCGAAACCTTCTTCGATCATGACCTGGTGGCAGACGCCTCCCTTCCCTACCTCGTAGTAGTTCTCGATGCCGTGCTTCGAGGCGAACTCCCTCATCTCCTTTGCCTGCTCCGCGGAAAGGATGTCCTTGTTGGGGACATAGTGGTCGGGTATCAGGACCAGCCTGTCCCTCTTGAGGTCTTTCGTCTTCAATTTCTCGTATTCTCTGAAGGCTATCGGCCCTGTCACGTCGTTTACCATGACGTAGTCGACATTGGCGACTACGATCTGGCCCGCATAGGCGTCCGTACCTGATTTCTCTGAGAGTATCTTCTCAGCAATTGTCTTTCCCATTATCATTCCTCTGTCTGGCGTAATCCCTGTTTATGGCTGCCATGGTGGCATCCACGGACGTCTCGACGATGTCCAGCCCTACTGCCTTGCCCACGGACAGGGACCCGTCGCCCTGGACGTTCTTAACCATTACGGTGACCTCGCATATGGAGTCGCTCTTCCCCGTGATGGCGCTCAGCTTGTACTCTTCCATGGACATCTTATCGTTGACGGCCTTTCTTATGGCTTTGATGGATGCGTCCACCGGACCTACCCCGGTCTCGGACACGGTCCTTCTCTCGCCCGCGATGTCGACGGTGACTGTGGCGGTAGATGTTATATCTTTGCCGGTGAAGACCGCGAACTCCTCCAGGCTGACGGCCCTGTCGGTTATGACCTTCTTCCACATTATGTGGTCGGCGATCGTCAGCAGTTCGGCGTCATCTATCTGCTTACCGCCTACGGCCATCTCTTTGACGGCCGCCATCAGCTCGGGCAGGTGCTCCTCCGGGAACTTTATCCCCAGATCGTCCAGCCTGCCCTGCACCGAGTGTACGCCCGAGTGCTTTCCGATGACGATGCGCCTGTCAACACCCACCAGCTCCGGCAGGAACGGCTCGTATGTTGCCGTGTTGCTCATGACGCCGTGGACGTGTATCCCGGACTCGTGTGCGAATGCGTTCCGCCCGACTATCGGCTTGTTGTATGCCATAGGGAAGCCCGTTATACGCTCCACCAGTTTGGACGTCTGCCCTATCTTCGACAGTTCCACGGTCTCGATCCCATAGTTGGCGAACAGGTTCAGAGCGACCTCTTCCAGGGCCGCGTTGCCGGTCCTCTCCCCTATGCCGTTGACGCATACATGGCAGATCTTCGCCCCTGCCTCCACCGCGGCGATGGAGTTGGCCACGGCCAGCCCCATGTCGTTGTGGCAGTGGACCGCGATGGGCACTTTCACCACTTTTTTTATCTCCGATATCAGGTAGGACATCGCCCTGGGGGTGATCACCCCCACCGTATCCGGTATATTGATGGAGTCCGCGCCCGCCTCCTGTACGGCGGTCAGCACGTCCTTCATGAAGCCCAGGTCGCTGCGGGTGGCATCTTCGCAGGAGAACTGGACGACGAGGCCGTGATCTTTGGCGTATTCGACGGTCTGGACCGCCCTCTCCTTCACCTGTTCGGGCGTCATCTTCAGCTTGTACTTCATGTGCAGTTCCGAAGTCGCTATGAACGTATGGATGCAGTCCAGACCTGTGTCTATGACCGCATCTATATCCGACCTGGTGCTGCGTGCCAGACTGTACACGTTCGCGTCCAGCCTGCGGGCTGCGATCTTCTTCAGGGTCTCTTTCTCCGACTCGGAAGAGGCCGCGAAGCCCGCC
>DAMX01000005.1:0-3466 GCA_002497195.1 Methanomassiliicoccaceae archaeon UBA354
TGTAGATGCCGTCCTGGAACACCCTCGTGTCGAATCCTTTCCTGGAAGCTGCTCTCTCGATGTTCGCTGCGGTCTGACCGCATGCCTCTATGTTGATTCCTTCAACCGTCACGTCCGCTCCGTTCACCTTGACGGTGCAGCCGCCGACGATGTCGGCGAAACGGGGCGCACGGCCTCCCATATAGTTATCGATCTGAACCTTGTTGCCTTTCACGGCAACTTTCATCGGGAAGTGGGAGAACACGACTTTGAGGTGGTATGTGAATCCGTGGACCACACCGTACACCATATTGTTCACGTGGGCGTTGAACGTCCCCACCAAGGCCTTCTCCTTGGTGCGGGGATATTCACAGCTCACGGTTACTCCTTCTTCTGCGATGGCAACTTTAACGCGAGGGGACGCGAAGTTTCTGCTCAGTTCGCCCTTAGGTCCTTTGACCTTGAGGGTCGTCCCGTCCATGAAGACGGTGACGCCATGGGGCACGGCGATGGTGCTTTCGATTTTCCCTGCTATTGTCATCTCTATACCTCAGTACACGTACGCTAAAAGTTTTCCGCCGACGCCTTTCTCTTTGGCGTCCGTGTGCGTCATGACTCCTTCGGTGGTGGTCAGGATGAGGACTCCGAAGTCCTGAGCGGGTAGGAACCTCGCCTCGAACTTCACGAAATCGGACACCTTGACCGAGTACCTGGGCTTTATGACGCCGCAATTGTTTATCGCTCCTTTCATCATCACGCGGAACTTGCCTGCCTTGCCGTCCTCGATGTACTCAAACTGGTTCACGTAACCGTGGTCCTGCATGACCTTCAGCACGCGGCCGATGAGCTTCGAAGAGGGTTGGATTATGCACTCGCTCTTACCTATGGAGGAGGCGTTCTTCATGACGGACATTGCATCATTCAATGGATCACTCTGCATTTTTCACACCTCACGAATACTTCTTGAACCCCAGCTGCGGGGCCATCTCCCTGAAGCACTGGCGGCAGAGATGCATTCCGTATCTCCTGATGATTCCTCTGCGGCGGCCGCACCTTGTGCAGCCGACGTGCCTGCCGAACTCCTTCTTGGGCTTCACTCGATCACCTCTATGTCGAACCTGTCCTTCATGAACTGGATCGCTTCATCGCGGTCTAGGCGGTGCTTGGAAGGTATGCGCCTTCTCAGGATCGCTCTCCTGGCGATCCTGGCGCCGGGTCTCCTCAGCACCACGTTGACATCCATTCCGAATATCCCTATCTCGGGATCGTATTTCATACCGGGGAAATCCGTGTAATCCGGGACCCCGAAGGACATGTTGCCTTCCTTGTCGAAGGAGTAGGTCTGAATGCGTCCCTCCCTGATCTTGAGGGCCTTCCTGAGGAAATCCTCAGCCTTCTCGCCCCTCAGGGTGACCTTGCATCCCAGCGGCATTCCCTTGCGTATGCCCAGGTCCCTGTTGATCGTCTTCGATATCGTCTGAACGGACGTCTGACCCGTAATGGATGTCAGGACCTTCTGTGCCTTAACGAGCCTGTCTCCGGCTTCGCCGACACCGATGTTGACGACGACCTTCTCCACGTGAGGCTGCCTCATGTCAGTCATCTCACACCGCCTCCGGGAGCTTCACCGCGGGCGCCTTGGCGCCTATCACGAACACGTTCCTCTTGACGGTCTCGCTTCCGTCCGTGAACTTCACGACGTTCTCATACTGGATGTTTGATTCCACGTACTCGGATATCGTCGCCGATGTCCCGGCGTGCTTGCCGCTGCAGATGAGTATCGGAGCACCCTCTTTGAGAGGGTAGTTACCGAGGATCTTCTGCCCGGCGACCTCTATCTTGAGGACGTCGCCGGTCCTGTAAGCGTTCTCGTCTATCAGGATGTTCCTTCCGTCGTGGAGGTTGAGCTGCATCTTGCCGCCCTTCACCAGGACCTTATCCTCGATCCTGCAGAGCTTCCATGCGGCTTCCTCTTTGGATATGGCCTCCAGGGTCAGTTTGCCCTTGGGGCTCAGAAGCATGCGGTAGTACGCATCGGCCTTGGGTACGGACACAACGTCCATGAGCCCTACGGGCGCCTTAGCGTCCTTCAGGGCCTTGCCGTCCACCAGGATGTCCCTGTTCGCGACTATCCTCTTCGCTTCCCTGGCTGTGTCGCACAGCCCGAGCATGTCCCTCAGGACCAGGACCGCAGGCACGCTGCGCTCCTTCGAATGTGCGCCGGGGGACTGCTTCGTCACCCATACTGCCGCCTTCCTCTTCACGGGCCACGCCCTGGGCGCGGTCAGTCTCTTCATGTGTCTGCTCATTGTTTGGCCTCCTTCCTGCTGAGGGAGTCCTTCCTCCACTCATCCTCGAGGTTCAGCTTCGTTATCACCAGATTGGATGCGTGCACCGGGCGCGCTGTCTCCGTTCCGTCGGCCTGTTTGACCGTTATACCTTCGATCGTGACGCATCCCGTATCCGTGAAGACGTCCACGACCTTGCCTTCTGTGCCGCGGTGATCCTCATCGCCGCGCAGTACCGCCACCGTGTCGCCGCGGCAGACTCTGGCCGTGCGTGCGCCGTACTCCTTGCGGAGATCGTCGCTGAGGTGGGCTGCACACATCTTCCTCTTGACGTGCAGGGGAGCGTTGGCTCCCGCTTTCCTCTGGGTCCTTGCTTTGCTGCTTACCATTCTTCCCACCTCACACTATCATGTTCGCCGTCGCCGATACGCGGGGCCACCTCTCGGCAGCCTCCCTGGCAACAGGTCCCTTTATGTCGGTTCCCTTCGTCTCGCCGTTATCGGTCGTTATGACCGCGGCGTTGTCCTCGAAGAAGATCATCGTCCCGTCCGCGCGCCTCATGGGGCGCCTCTGACGCACGATGACCGCGAATACGATCTGCCTCCTCATCTGGGGCGTTCCCTTCTTGACGGATGCTATAACCAGATCGCCTACCCCTGCGGAGGGTACGCGGTTGGCGACACCGTGGTATTTGGGGACTGTTATTATCTCGATCTGCTTGGCCCCGGAGTTGTCCACCACGTCCAATCTGGATCCGTTCTGGAGTCCCCTGGTCTGTCTTCCAGCAATCCCTTTCATCTCAATCCCTCTTCCCTACTATCACGAAGGACACAGTCTTGCTCAGGGGGCGGCACTCCATTATGGTGACGTCGTCCCCCGGTTCCAGCTTCATGCATGCCGGAAGGTGGGCCGGGTATTTCTTCGACCTCTTCTCGTATCTTTCGTATTTCTGCTGATATTTCATGTATTTGCGCTCTACGATGGCCGTTCCTGTTGAGATGGATACGACCTTCCCGTCGAGCGTCTGTCCCCTTACCGACAAGCTGCCGTGGAACGGGCAGTTGGGGTCCTGGCACTCTGCCTCGGGGGGTGTGACGTTGATTCCTATGTTCTTTGTTGCCATGATTTTCACCTAACCTTCTTTATTCTGTCTTCTGGTCGGTGCAGTATCTCTGATCCTGCGATTACGAACTCCTCAT
>DAMX01000022.1:0-2625 GCA_002497195.1 Methanomassiliicoccaceae archaeon UBA354
CCTTAATTTCTTCATTTACGACGTCGCGCCGCGCATCGGCGGCGGAACAAACGTCCACATGTCTGTCGGCCATCCCTATGGAAACTCCCTCTGGAGGAAGGAGATGAGCACCGGAAGGAGGCTCTCCATGGAGATAAGGCGCGCCATAGAGCAGGAGCGCATCGAGGAAATAATCACGTGAGGCTTTTCAATGAACAGCAAAAAAACCATACTGGCGATAGTATTGATTGCGATGATAGCCGTTCCGGCGCTTTCTCTGTACGACTCGGACGAATGCGAAGCGGCCCCCGTGGGCAACTGCCTCATGATAGACACATCCAGCATCTCCACCGGCGGATTCGACACGAGGACGGCGGGATACGTTGACGTCACGATAATCAACAACACTGCGGCGCAGGCTTCGGTGCTGGTGTTCGTGACATACGAGAACGGTACGTCCAGGCTTGCCGAGAAGACCGTCACGGTCGATGCGGGCGGCTCTTCCATGGTCACGCTCAATTTCACGATCGGCTCCGCCGGCACCAAGAACCTGACGATATGGGGAGAGTCCGACGACGCCGAGTTCCTGACCGACAGCGACGACAACACCCTCAATTATGCGAACTTCACCGTAGGCGTGAAAGAGTCGATCTGGTCCAGCTGGACGACCTATGCCGCCATAATAGGCATAGTCGCGCTGATCGCCTTGGCGGTCTTCCTGAAATACCGCAACGCGCCCAGGGCGGAGAAGACGGTCACCTTCACGGAACTCGAGGAGCAGAAAAAAGGCAGGTCGGTCCAGAAGTCGACCCGGGCCAAGGCCCCCACAACCGAGAAGAAACAGTACCAGGGCAAACGCAAGCAATGAGCTGGAGATTCATCTGCCTCGGGTCCGTCCCCCCGGAATACGGGGCCGCCGCGGATGCGGCAGTCTTCGGGGAGGTCTCCGAGGGACGTTCTCCGGCCACGCTCCATATCTACAGCCGCGACAGTACTGCGGTCTCGCTAGGAAGGTTCAGAGATCTGGATACGGACGTCAGGCCTGAAGCCTTCGAACGTCTGGGCATCTGCGCCGTGAGGCGGATAAGCGGAGGGAGCACGGTCCTCACCGGCCCCTCCCAGATAGTGTACTCTTTTACCTCGGAGGATTTTTTCGGGAGCAAGAAGGACTCATACGCCGAGATATGCGGATGCGTCGCATCGGCATTGTCGTCCCTGGGGCTGGATGCGGTTTACAAAGAACCTAACGACATACTATCCGGAGGAATGAAGATCTCCGGAGGGGCGCAGTACCGTGCGGGAGGATTCCTCATTCAGCACGGAACTGTTATAGTTGAACCGGAACCTCTGATCGAAGAGGTTCTGATGCCTCTCAAAGAACGCAGTTATCCGGGCACGACATCGATATCCGAACGTCTGGGCCATTCCGTTCCCGGAGCTTTCGTCGCGGAAGCGCTTAGAAGGGCGTTCCGGGAGAGACTCTGCCCCGGCTTGTCCGACGGCATCCTCACGGAAGAGGAACTTCATTTCATCGCCGAAAACTCCGGACGGTTCAGAGTCTGAGCTTGGGGTCCTTGAGGTCCATCAGGGCGACCTGGCGCGGGTCCATGAAGAAACCTGCCTTCTTGTGAAGCATTATCGACGGGGCGTTCCCGGGCTGGATGGTGCTGTGGGCCACGTCCGCCCCCTGGGCGATGCCTTCCTTCAAGCAGGCCGCCAGCATCCTGTATGCGATCTGGTTGCGCCTGAAATAAGGGTGCACGCCCATGTTCTCGATCCATACGAGGTTCTCGGCGTCGGCGATGTGGTGGAGCATCTGCGCGAACAGGAATCCTATAACCTCGTCGTCCTCCACGGCGACGAAGCTCAGCCCGCTTTCCAGGTACGCCCTGAAGTGCTTCCTGCTGCTGGCCCCAAGGTTCTCCTTCCACTCTTCCGGAAGGTCCTCCCATTTGTTCTCGATCGTCTCTTTGAAGTACTCTCTGATGCAGGAGATCTCCAGCTTGCGGACCCCTTCGAGGTCTTTCAGCTTGAGCTTGCGTATATCCATCACATCTCCTCCGGGGCGCCCATTCCGAGACATTCGAGAACGTTCCTCAGAACGATCTTCGAGCATTCCACGAGCGTAAGCCTCGCGTTGGCGCTTGCGCCGGAGGAAAGGACCGGCACGGCGGCATAGAACTGATTGAAGGCCGAAGCGACCTCGTGGCCGTATGCGGGAAGGACGTGCACCCTCTTCTGGTTGCCCGCCTCCGAGATGACGGAACTGAACTTGGACAGTACCTTGACCAGCCTGATCTCGTACTCGTCCGTCAGTTTCGAAGCGTCGGTTTCACGTTCGAAATCCCCGGCCTTGCGGAGCATGCTGCATGCCCTGGCGTGCACGTACTGGAGGTACGGTCCGCTGTTCCCGTCGAAGTTGAGGGCCTCTTTCCATGTGAAGACGAACTGCTTCTCGGGCTGGACGCGGACCACGTTATACCTTATGGCGCCGACACCGATGACACGGGCTATCTCGCGCATCCTCTCCTCGCTCATGTCGTCGCGCCTGCTCCCGATCTCCTCGTACGCGCGTTCGACCGCCTCGTCTATCAGGTCGTCGAGATAGACCACGACGCCCTTCCTTGTGGACATCTTGCCCTCCGG
>DAMX01000063.1:0-5821 GCA_002497195.1 Methanomassiliicoccaceae archaeon UBA354
ATGTCCAAGGTCCCGTTCCCCGAGGTAATGCGCATGCAGACCGATATGTATGCTTCCGAGGGGGTGCCGATCAACGTCTGCGAGTCGCTCATGAAGCCCAGGATGGACGAGGTCCTCAGGAATGTGATGAGCGCCAACTTCAACCAGTCCTCGGATGCCGCCACGCTTCTGGGGATACCTCTGTTCAACATACATTCTCCTGCGGACAACATGGTACAGAAGTACATGGACAGGTTGCTGGAGGACCTCCAGCCCAGGTCGCTGGGGGACATAATCGACAGGCTGTACATGGAGCCGGAGATCATGCAGGCGGCGAAGTACAACAATCCCCCTTCCATAATCGTGGGGAGCAGGGAGAACAGATGCGGTAAGGCCGTTGCCAAGATGACCGGGGGCACCTCCGGCCCCAAGGAGATATACGAGAGGTTTTCCCAGGCAGGCGTAGGCACGGTGGTGGGGATGCACTTCCCCGAGAATCACATCGAAGAGGCCAGGAAGGCCGGGATAAACCTCGTGGTTTCCGGCCACATGGCCTCTGATTCCATAGGGATCAACTTAATCTGCGACGTCTGGGAGCAGAAAGGCATAGAGGTCTTTGGATGCTCGGGCCTCATCCGGCACAGCAGGAACTGAAATGTTCGACAAGGCCTCTGTCGTGATCCGCGACATGGACAAGCTGTCCTTCGACTATGTGCCGGAAAAGCTGGTCCACAGAGAGGGACAGATGTCCCGTCTGGAGATGTATTTCCGTCCCCTTGCCGAGAGCGGGAGGCCATGCTATGTGTTATTGACGGGAAACGTCGGTACGGGGAAAACGGCGACCGCAAAGAGATTCTGCGAGGATATGGCCAGGCACTGCTCTAGGTATGGAAGGCCGATAGACACGATATTCGTCAACTGCAGGAATCGCAACACGGAGGCCGGGGTCATACTCGAGCTCATCAGGCATTTCGACAGAGGCTTTCCGGAAAGGGGCTTTTCACCGGACGAGATGATGAGGTCGTTCACGGCGCACATCGAATCCGGAGGGGTGCCCGTAGTGATAGTGCTGGATGAAGTCGATGTTCTTCTGAAGAAGAGCAGCGTCGACCTGATATACCAACTTACACGGTTTTCCGAAGTCACCAGAGGCAGGGCCGGTGTATCGCTTATACTGATATCGCAGCACCTTATCTACGGGATGCTCGATGAAGCGTCCATGTCGACGTTCGGCAGGGGAAATGCCGTGACGTTCGATAAGTACACGAGGGGCGAGCTTTATTCCATCGCCAAAGCAAGGGCGGAAGAGGCCCTGATCGGCGGAAGATACTCCGACGATGTGATCGAGCTTATTGCCGACGTATCCTCGGAGTTCGGGGACGCAAGGTTCGCCATCGAACTTCTAAGGGATTCGGCGGTCATAGCGGAAGGCCACCCGGAGGGGTCTATAGATACCGAAGATGTCAGAGAGGCAAAGGCCAACATAAACAGCGTGGTCACCGAAAGCAAACTCACGGGCCTGGACATGAACAGGAAACTTGCTCTGCTGGCCATAGCAAGGTCCATGAAGAGCAATCTGTACATCAGCATCACCGCCGCCGAGAAGACGTACGCGGTAGTGTGCGAAGAGTATGGGCAGGAGCCCAGAAAGCACACCCAGTTCTGGACCTATGTACAGGATATGGACAGGCAGAACCTTCTGGAAACGGTGGTTAGAAGCGAGAAGGAAGGCGGCCGCTCCACCTACATCTCCCTGCCTGATATACCTTCGAAGGTCCTCGCAAAGAAGCTGGAGGCGCTGCTTGAAGGAAAGGCGGCAGCATCCTCGGACGAGGTATGATGGTATGAAATGCGACCTCTGCTCCTCGGAAGCCGTGACGTTCGTCGCCTACAACGGCTCGCATCTATGCGGCGAACACTTCATGAAGTATGTGGAGAAGAGGGTAAAGAAGGAGATCCGCAAACAGATCGACGTACATTCCGGAGACAAGATCGCCGTCGCCGTGTCAGGGGGTAAGGACAGCATGGTCCTGCTGCATCTTCTGAACGCGGTTTTCGGCCGCCGTCCGGACGTCGGGCTTCACGTTATAACCATAGATGAGGGTATAGAAGGATACCGCCCGCCCAGCATGGACATCGTAAGGGATTACTGCTCGTCCAGGGGCCTGCCGCTCAGTATACGGTCCTTTTCGGAGATGGGCCTGACCATGGACTCCGTCTCCTCCGTCACGGGGGAGAACAGCCCTTGCACATACTGCGGCGTGTTCCGCCGCAAGCTGATGAACGACGAGGCGAGAAAGATCGGAGCCAGGTTCCTGGCCACGGGGCACAACCTCGATGATATGGCACAGTCCATCATGATGGACTTCGCCCGCGGGGACGTGGAGCGCCTTGCGAGGCTGGGGCCGCACGAGAGGGTGAGGCAGGGCCTGGTCCCGAGGTTCCACCCCCTCAGGACGATACCCGAAAGCGAATCGCTCCTCTACGCCATAGTCGCAGGCATACCCTTCTGGGACGGGGAATGCCCTTACTGGAAGGAGGCACTGAGGAACCAGTACCGGGATACCATAGACCTTCTGGACTACAGGACGCCGGGAATCAAATTCAGCATACTCGCCTCATACGACGAGATAAAGCCCATGCTTTATGAGAAATATCAGTCCGGGGAGCTCAACAGATGTGCGTGCGGAGAGCCCTGCATAGGCATCGAATGCAAGGCATGCGATTATGAAAGGTCCCTGAAAAAACGCATCTCGGACCTGAAAGTACGATGAAGGAACAAGGTGTTGCAACCGGGCTCATACGTCTTTGAAAGGAACCAGGTCGCAGCATCCGCACCGGTTGCACATGGTCCTGCATCCGGCAGAGGAGAGCCCGTGTCTTTCCATGATCTTCTTCTGCTCGGATACCAGGAACACCGAGCGCTGCGGAGTTACCGGCGAAGTCGTGCCTATCGCCGATTCCAGGCTCTCGCGGCTATGCTCCCCTATCCTCAGGGCCCTGAGTATGGGTATAACGCCCATTGAGCACAGCGTTTCGACCATCGAGAGGACATCCTCGTCGGTCTCGCCCATCCCGTAGATCATATTCGACTGAACGTTCCCCTTCCCGAACACCTTGACGGAATCACTGAGGCGGTCCAATATGCCGTCGTATTCCAGTTCCGGGCACACCTTGGCGAATATCTCCCGGCTGGGCGATTCGATGTTGAGCTTTATCTCCGTCGCGCCGGCCTCTTTGAGTCTGATTATATCTTCCTCTGACGAAGCGTAAGGCTCGATGCCTATGGGTATGCCGGGAAATTCCTTGTTCAGCGCCTTGATGCATGAGACGAATCTGTCGACTGTCTCCCGGGGGCTTCCGACGACCCCGCTGGTCAGCGATATGGCGTTGACCGTCATACCGTCGTCCAGCGCCTTCCGGACCATCGTTACGATCTTTTCGTCTGTCAGGTTCTTCGTCGCATCTTTGCCGAGCCTGGGGGAGGCGCAGAACGCGCAGTGGTATATGCAACGCTGGTCCAGGTTGAAGAACGCCTGTTCCGGGCTGTGGTAGACCACTGGTTCGATCGTCACTCTGTCGAGGAAGGGCTCTCCTCCTTTCGTCAGGGAAAGGGTCCCGTCGCGGTCATGGAGCTCGAAATCGCCCGAATCATACCTAACGGCCTTTTTCACCCTCGTTCCTTCGAAAGAGAAGACTGCTCCGGCAGAACCGGCCCCCGGGCCTGCGGTAGAACGCGAGAGCCTGCAGGGGAGCAGGTAGCCCTCCGGCAGTCTGACCGGACCTCCGAGCGCGAGCTCCGATTTCTTCAATGCTATCAGGTCTTTTTCCATTTGACCCCGTCCCCGGCGTCCTCGAGCCGTATGCCGGCATCTCCAAGCCTGTCGCGGATCAGGTCAGACAGGTCGTACGCCTTGCGTTTCCTGAGCTCCGACCTGAGGTCGATGAGTATTTCCATGACCGAATCCAGGGTCCCGTCGTCTTTTCCGGTGTCCTCGGGGAATATGCCGAGGATGCCGTTGAATTCGTCCAGCAGCTTCACGAATCTGGCCGCGCCCTCTCTGCTGAGCGTCCCTTCGGACATGGACTTGTTTGTCACCCTTGCGAGTTGGAACATCACTTCGATGGCGGCCCTGGTGTTGAAATCGTCGTTCATGGCGTCCATGAAGCCTGTCCTGTATTCGTCCGTCACATCGCACACGTCCCCGTCGCCGGAAGGTCCCTGTTTGACGTACGCCTTCAGGTCGGTGTAGTTGTTCGTGAGCCTTTCGAGGGATGTCCTGGCCTCCTCGAGCATCTCTTCGCTGTACAGGAGCGGGCTCATGTAGTGCGTGTTGAGGAAGTAGAAGCGTATGGAATATTGGTCGAATTTCTTGGAGACGTCCCGCACCCTGAAGAAGTTACCGAGGGACTTGGACATCTTCTCCCCCTGTACCTGAAGCATCCCGTTATGCATCCAGTACTTGGAGAGCGGCCTACCGGTAACCGCCTCGGTCTGCAGTATCTCGTTCTCGTGGTGCGGGAATATCAGGTCGTTGCCCCCGCCGTGGATGTCTATCTCGTCGCCCAGATATTTGCGTATCATGGCCGAACATTCGATATGCCAGCCCGGACGGCCCTTGCCCCAGGGCGAATCCCAGGAGACCTCTCCGGGTTTTGCGGCCTTCCATATGGCGAAGTCCATGGGGTTCCTCTTCTGTTCGTCCAATGCCACCCTGCCCGAGGACTCCATATCCTCGATCTTCTGATTCGTCAGCCTTCCGTAGTTTTCGACCTTGTCGACCGAAAAGTAGACGCTGCCGTCGTCGGTGGCGTAACCGAAACCCTTCTCTATGATCTCCTCCACCATCTCGATTATCGAACCCATCTCCTCGCTGGCCTTGGGATAGATGTCCGCTTTGCGGACACCGAGCTTAGCGGTGTCTTCGAAATAGTGTTCGATGTAGCGTGATGAGAGTTCCAACGCTCCCACGCCCTCCTCGGCCGCCCTTCTTATGATCTTATCGTCGACGTCCGTGAAGTTCGTGACGTGCGTGACATCGTAGCCGCAGTACCTCAGATATCTGACGATCATGTCGAAAACGATCATGCTGCGCGCATGTCCCATGTGTATGTCGTCGTATACGGTAACGCCGCAAACGTAGATCTTGACCTTCCCGTCCTCATGCGGGACGAATACCTCTTTGGCTCCTGAAAGCGTGTTCCTGATCAATATGGACATCGGATCGGACCTCTATGACGTAGGTAATAGATAAATCGGACCCAGTCAGCCCTTGAGCATTTTCCTGAGTTCGTCTATCTCCTTCTTCAGGCAGTCGAGTTCCCTTTCAAGGTCGTTGCAGCGGTCTTTGACGGGGTCCGGGAGCTCGTTATGCTTCAGCTCGTCCTCGCATCCCGCGACGCCGGCCTTCCTGATGACCTTGCCCGGCACTCCTACCACCGTGCATCCGCTGGGGACGTCCTTGAGGACGACGGAACCCGCGCCAATGCGTACCCTGTCCCCTATCTTTATGTCGCCCAGAACGGTGGCGTTGGCTCCCACCACCACACGGTTGCCGAGCGTGGGGTGCCTCTTGCCTTTGGAGAACGAGACGCCCCCGAGGGTCACGCCCTGATAGAGCACCACGTCGTCGCCTATCACCGCGGTCTCGCCTATCACCACGCCGGTGGCATGGTCGATGAAGAATCTCTTGCCTATCGTGGCACCCGGGTGTATGTCGCACCCGGTGAGCTGGTGGGCACGGTAGTTTATCTCGCGTGCTTCCTTGAGCTTGCCCTGGAGCCAAAGTGCATGGCTCTCCCTGTACATGGAAACGGCGTGCAGGCCGGTGTGAAATCTGAC
>DAMX01000045.1:0-15717 GCA_002497195.1 Methanomassiliicoccaceae archaeon UBA354
GGTATCGGTCTCGGGGAAAAGACCTCCGGTATAAGCGGTACCGTGGGCGAGAACCTGCTCGAGCCCACCGAGATCTACGTGAAAGAGGTCCTGGGCATTACGTCCCGGCACGAGGTTCACGGACTTGTGGACATAACCGGCGGCGGGCTGCGCAACCTGCTGAGGATGAGGAAGGGCCTACGCTACGTCATCGACGACCCGATAGGGCCTGCTCCCATTTTCAAGAAGATACAGGAGCTCGGCAGCGTGTCCGAGAAGGAGATGTACCAGACCTTCAACATGAGCATGGGCTTCATGCTCATAGCGCCCGCCGGCGAAGCGGAGCAGATAGTATCCGAGAACAGGAACGCGAAAGTTGTCGGACGTGTCGAGGAGGGGGCCGGTGTCCTCATGGAACCGGGCAACCTGGTCTACGACCATTACTGACCGATGAGAGCGTGGATGGCGCCGCAGACCGCCCCGATGGCGGTGCAGGTCTCCAAGGAATATCCTCCGCCGGTTATGTCCATGTTATATTTGGGTATCGACGCGGCGCTTTTCGGCACGCCGTGGGGGCCCAGACCGAAGATCAGCAGCACGCTCCGTCCCTCCTTGATCTGGCGGACGACCTCTCCGAGATCGGTCTCCTTGTTCTTTTCCGGCCTGCTGGTGGTGAGTATGGGCTCTCCGAGCTGCGGAGGGAATCCTTTGGAAGGATAGGGGAACGTAGAGAACCTGCCTTCCGACGCGAGCTCCACGAAATAATCTCCGTGACGGCCGATGCTTGTGGTGCCGGCCACCCAGTCGGCGATCTGCCTGGGCGTCCTGCAGTCCTCCGGGATCGGGAACCCGAAAAGCACCAGGTTCATCCCGTAGGCCATGGCTATGTCGCCGGTCCGGGCTATCGCCCGCCTGTGCGGCTCCCTGAATTTGTTGGCGTCATAGGAATTGTACAGCCCTATCGTCACCCTTCCGTTACCCATCCCGATACCTCACTGCTTCCTGCGGCCGACGATCGCGTGAGCGTCCCCGTCCAAAAAAATCTCGTAATCCGGGTATTCCTGCTGGATGCGACGAATCTCCGCAAGGGTCTCCGCAACCGTCAGGCGGCTCGTCCTGACGTCGATAAAAACCTTATCCTCCTCCAAACAGGTCCCCCCTCGGGCCAATGGTCCGAGATGATAAATGTGGTGCCGCGAGCCGGGCTCGAACCAGCGACTTCAAGATCTTCAGTCTTGCACTCTCCCAACTGAGTTACCGCGGCGCAATTCCCCCAATGAAGGTACGTCTTATAAAGTTTACTGGGTCCCGTCACGGGGTTTCTTGCCCTCGGGGCGTTCTCCGGGAGTGCCGGGCTCCCCGCGGGACACCAGCCGGTAACATTCCACGGTCTCGAAGAGATACATGGACCTGCCTGACTTCAGGACCGCGACAAGCGCCGCCACGAAACATACGGACGACACGGCGGCCACGGCGATCCAGAGCAGAAGTGCCAGATATGCCGGGCTGCCCGGGTCTGCCGGTAACAGGGAGGTATTCTCCAGAGAAAGGAGGGCCGCCGACACCGACAGGATGTGTGCGGCGGCCGAAGCCGCCGCGGCGCCGATAGCCAGCAGCCTGTATCCCAACCTATCACTCTTCCTTCTCGGTCCACTGGCCGGGCTCTTCCTCTTCGACTTCCGTAATATCGAACTCCGGCTGCTCGTAAACCCTTTCGGGGGCTTTCTCCACCGCCTCTTCGATGTCCTTCTCCTCGACGATGGGCTCCACCGCGGTGACCTTGTCGCCATCGCGGACGTCCATGATCCTCACTC
This sequence comes from Methanomassiliicoccaceae archaeon UBA354, assembly GCA_002497195.1. Taxonomy (GTDB): domain Archaea; phylum Thermoplasmatota; class Thermoplasmata; order Methanomassiliicoccales; family Methanomethylophilaceae; genus VadinCA11. The sequence continues at coordinate 1,794 of DAMX01000045.1, forward strand.
CCAGGGTGTTGCGGCTGGTCTCCCTTATATCGTCGACCGCCAGGCGTATGACCTTGCCGTCGGTGCTGGTCAGCATGAGCTCTTCTCCGTCGGAGACCTTCCTGACGCAGACGACCCCGCCGTTCCTCTCGCAGGTCTTTATGGTTATGACCCCTTTCCCGCCCCTGTTGGTGAGACGGTACTCGTCGACCCCCGAGATCTTTCCGTATCCATTCTCGGTGACCGTCAGGAGCTTGTCCCCCGGACGGACGACGGCCATGGATACGGCGCGGTCGCCCTTGTTGAGGGTTATGCCCCTGACGCCCATGGTGTCCCTGCCGGCCGGCCTGACGTCTTCATGGTCGAACCTGACCGCCTGTCCGTCCCTGGTGGCGATTATTATCTGGTCCCCTTCGGTGCATATCGAGGTCTCGATCAGCTTCCCGTTGTCCTGGAACTTGATGGCCTTTATGCCTCTCTTCCTCACGTTGCCGTAGGCGCTGAGCCTGGTCTTCTTGACCGTACCGGTGTCGGTGCAGAATGTCAGGTATTCGTCGTCCGAGAACTCGCTGACGCATATCGTGTTCACCACGCGCTCGCCCTCCTCCAGGTCCGGCAGCAGGTTGACCACCGGCTTGCCCTTAGACTGCCTGCTCCCCTCTGGTATCTTGTACGCCTTGAGCCAGTGCAGGCGCCCGGTGTCGGTTATGAACATGACGTAGTCGTGGGAGCATGTGATGAACATGGACGCCACGTTGTCCTCGTCCTTGGTCTGCATGCCCGTGAGCCCGACGCCGCCGCGGCCCTGCTGCTTGTACGTTGACAGGGGGATCCTCTTGATGTAGCTGCCCTTGGTGATCGTGATGACCACGTCCTCCCTGGGTATGAGGTCCTCCTCGTCGGTGTCGATGGCGAACATGTTGATCTCGGTGCGGCGCTCGTCGCCGTAGTCGGCCCTCATCTGCTCCAGCTCGCCTCTGATGATATCTCTTATACGCTCGTCCCTTGCCAGAATGTCCCTCAGGTCCGCCATCAGCTTGATCAGGCTGTCGTACTCCTCTTTGAGGGATTCTATCTCCAGTCCGGTGAGCTTCTGCAGACGCATGTCTAATATGGCCTTTGCCTGGTCCTGATCTATCCCTAGCAGGGACTGAAGCCCTGCGTTGGCCTCCTCGGCGTTCTCGGACGCGCGGATCAGAGCCAGGGTATCGTCCAGCATCCCCAGGGCCTTGATCAGCCCTTCGATGAGGTGGTATCTCTTCTCTGCGGCCGAGAGGTCGAACTGGGTCCTTCGTCTGACCACCTCGTCCCTGTGCCGGACGTAATGGAATATCATGTCCCTGAGCGAAAGGAGGGTCGGCTTGTTGTCGACAAGTGCCAGGTTAATGACTCCGAAGGTGGTCTGCATATTGGTCTTCTTGAAAAGGTTCTCCAGCACCACATTGACTATTGCGTCCCTGTGCAGCTCGATGACTATGCGCATTCCGTTCCTGTCGGACTCGTCCCGGAGGTCGGTTATCCCCTCGATGTCCTTGTTCTTGACACGCTCGGCGATGTTCTCCACCAGAACGGCCTTGTTTACCTGATAGGGAAGCTCGTCGACGATGATGCGGGACTTGCCGTTGGCCATCTCCTCGATGTGGGTCTTCGCGCGGACCCTTATCCTTCCGCGGCCCGTCCTGTATGCGGACTGGATCCCGGAGAGCCCGTAGATTATCCCGCCCGTGGGGAAGTCCGGTCCTTTCACGAACTCCATGAGCTCGTCGGTCTCGGCCTCGGGCCTGTCGAGGTAGTAGATTATGGCGTCGCACACCTCTCTGAGGCTGTGGGGCGGCATCTTGGTCGCCATTCCGACGGCGATCCCGTCGGACCCGTTGACCAGCAGATTGGGCAGCTTGGACGGCAGCACGGAGGGCTCCTGTAGGGACCCGTCGTAGTTGTCGACGAAGTCCACGGTTCCCTTGTCTATGTCCAGCAGCATCTCGTTGGCCGCCTTGGCCAGACGGGCCTCGGTGTAACGCATCGCGGCCGCGGGGTCCCCGTCCATGGAACCGAAGTTCCCCTGTCCGTCGACCAGCGGGTATCTCAGCGAGAACGGCTGCGCCATCCTGACCATCGAATCGTACGCCGCCGAATCGCCGTGCGGGTGGTACTTCGCCAGGACCTCTCCCACAACCTTTGCGGACTTCTTGTGGGGGCGGTTGTAAGGCATCCCCATGTCGAACATGGCGTAGAGGATCTTCCTGTGGACCGGCTTGAGGCCGTCCCTCACGTCCGGAAGGGCGCGCCCGACGATGACGCTCATCGAGTAGTCGATGTACGAACGCTTCATCTCGCGCTCGATCGTCTGGTCTACGACCTTTCCGTCCGCCGTCTCTCTCATCGCTAAATTTTCCGACATGACCATCACACATCCAGGTTGACGACTTCTTTGGCGTGCTCGATTATGAACTCCCTTCTGGGCTGTACGTCGTCGCCCATGAGGACCGAGAACAGCTGGTCCGCCATCATCCCATCCTGGACGGAGATGCTTTTCATTATGCGGGTCTCAGGGTTCATGGTAGTGTCCCACAGCTGCTGGGGGTTCATCTCTCCCAGACCCTTGTACCTGCTGACGTTGGCCCCCTGTCCCATATCTGCGACGGCGGCGGCCATCTCCTCCTCGTTGTATGCGTAGACCTCCCTCTTGCCCTTGTACACCCTGTAAAGTGGCGGCATGGCAATGTAGACGTAGCCGTGGTCTATCAGGGGCCTCATCTGCCTGTAGAAAAGCGTCAGGAGCAGCGTCCCTATGTGCGCTCCGTCCACGTCCGCATCGGTCATTATGACGATCTTGTGGTATCTTATCCTGGTGATGTCGAAATCGACGCCCAGCCCGCCGCCGATGGCGATCGCCAGGTTCCTGATCTCCTCGTGGTCGAGGAGTTTGCCGGGGCTGGTCTTCTCCACGTTCAGGATCTTTCCGCGTATGGGCAGTATCGCCTGGAAGTTGCGGTCCCTCCCCTGTTTGGCGGACCCTCCTGCCGAATCTCCCTCCACGATGTAGAGCTCACATTTGGCCGGGTCCCTCTCCGAGCAGTCGGCCAGCTTTCCAGGGAGCGTCGAGGTCTCCAGGACGTTCTTCCTGCGGGTGGCGTCGCGGGCCTTCCTCGCCGCCTCTCTCCCCTCCTTCGCGCTGATGCCCTTTTTTACTATGAGCTGGGCCTGCGCCGGGTTCTCCAGGAGGAACTCCGCCATCTTATCGTTCATGAACGAAAGGACGGAGGACATGGCCACGCTGCTTCCCAGCTTCGCCTTGGTCTGTCCTTCGAACTGGGGGTCGGACATCCTGATGCTGATTATCGCCGTCAGCCCCTCCCTTACGTCGGAACCTTCTAGGGACTCGTCCTTGAGCATCCCGTTCTCCTTGGCGTAATCGTTGATTGTCTTGGTGAGGGCCGTCCTGAAGCCGGTCATATGAGTGCCGCCTTCGGGCGTGAATATGGTGTTGACGAACGAATCGATCTCCTCGTTGTACCCGTCGGTGTACTGCATCGCGATGTCTATCTGCACGCCGTTCCTCTCGCCCTCGAGATGGATCGGGGCATGGATCGGGGTCTTTGCCCTGTTCAGATACTGAACGAACTCGGACACTCCTCCGTCGTAATGGAACTTCTCGGACTTCCCCGTCCTCTGGTCGGAGAGGGTGATAGTTACCTCTTTGTTCAGGAACGCCTGGTTCCTGAACCTGCTCTGAAGCATCTCGTAGTCGAAAACCACCGTCTCGAATATGGAGCTGTCCGGCCAGAACTGTATTTGGGTCCCGGTCCCTTCGGTCTTGCCGATCGGCTCGACCTCCCCGTCCGGTATGCCCGTCTGATAGCTCTGGCGCCAGATCTTCCCGTCCCTGTAGACGGTGGCTATCAGCTTCGTGGAAAGACCGTTCACCACCGATACTCCTACGCCGTGAAGCCCTCCCGAGACCTTGTAGCTGTTCTGATTGAATTTACCGCCAGCGTGGAGGTCTGTCAGGCATACCTCGAGACCTGACTTGCCTTCTTCTTTGACGATCCCGGTGGGAATGCCCCTTCCGTTGTCGGTGACCGTGATAGAGCCGTCGGCGTTGATCTCCACGTCCACCGTGGTGGCCCATCCGGCCATCACTTCGTCTATTCCGTTGTCTACAACTTCGAAAACCAAGTGGTGCAGGCCGCGGGTATCGGTGCTTCCGATGTACATCCCCGGCCTTTTTCTTACGGCCTCGAGACCGTGCAGGGCGACAATGCTGTCTTCATCATACACTTCTTCATTCTTCCCATCCATAACGAACAGCTCCGCACTGAAATATCAATGCAACAGCCTTCCCTATGGTATCCTCCTATATAACAACGCGCGCATCGCGCGCGCGAGGGCGGGGCCCGGAGACCGGAGACCGGAAAAACGGCGGCCCGTCCATCGGGAACGCTGAAATAAACGTAAGAGGATTGGCGGGCGATATCAGATGAGCACCTTAATGGAAAAGGCACGCAGGGGAGAGATCACGCCTGCTATGCGGATCGTCGCCGAGAAGGAAGGCGTCACTGAAGAATTCATAAGGAACGGGATCGCCTCGGGCCGCATAGTGATGCCCTGCAACCCCGTCCATGACCCGGTCCCCGCGGCGATAGGCGAGGGTTTGAACGTGAAGATCAACGTCAATCTGGGGACCTCGAGGGACATAGTCGACCTCGACGGAGAGCTGGAGAAGCTCAGGGTCTCCCTCAAGTACGGTACAGACTCCGTGATGGACCTGAGCACGGGAGGGGACATCGATGCCATAAGGTCGATGCTCCTGAAGGAGTGCCCGGTGATGATGGGCTCCGTCCCGATATATCAGACGGGGCTCACCGCCGCGCGCAACAACGCCGTGGTCGACATGTCCGAGGACGACATCTTCAACGGCATAGAGAAACACGCCAGGGACGGGATGGACTTCATGACGGTCCACTGCGGAATAACCAGGGAGACCGTCCAATGGCTCAAAAAGTCCGACAGGATCATGGACGTCGTTTCGAGGGGAGGATCGTTCCTGACGGCATGGATCCTGCACAACGGGGAGGAGAACCCCCTGTTCAAGAACTACGGCTACCTGCTTGAGATGGCCCGCAAATACGAGTTCGCCCTGTCCCTCGGCGACGGCTTCAGGCCGGGATGCATCTCCGACGCCACGGACCAGGCGCAGATATCCGAACTTATGACGCTGGGGCATCTGGTGCGGCGTGCGCGCGATGCCGGCGTCCAATCGATGGTCGAGGGCCCGGGGCACGTTCCGCTGGACCAGATCCCGATGAACATAGAGCTGGAGAAGAAGATGTGCGACGGGGCGCCGTTCTATGTGCTCGGACCTCTGGTAACCGATATAGCTCCGGGCTACGACCATATCGTCGGTGCCATCGGCGGCGCCGTCGCGGCACAGGCCGGAGCCGATTTCCTTTGCTACCTCACACCGGCGGAGCATCTTTCCCTTCCGGACGTGGACGATGTCAGGGAAGGGGTCATCGCGTCGAAGATCGCGGCCCATGCCGGGGACCTTGCAAGAGGAAGGGGGTTCGAGATGGACGACGCCATGGCCAGGGCCCGTAAGAAGCTTGACTGGCCCACGATGTTCGAGGTCTGCCTCGACCCCGAGAAGGCCCGCAGGTACAGGGACAGGGGATGCACCAAGCTGGAGGACGGGTGTTCCATGTGCGGCGACGTCTGCGCCGTGAAGATCGTCAACAAGTACCTGATAAAAGAAGGGGACATCTCGGACAGGCACGAAGGCTGCTGATGGCCGCCCTGCATCCCCTTGACGGCGAAGACGTCCCGGCCCACGAGAAGGTACGGTTCTGGAACATCTTTGCCGAGACGTACACTGCGGAGCAGCAGGGGGACATGCCCGAACGCATAGTTGAGTGGCTGGCGGAACGGGGATGCCTGGACAAGACGCGGGACGTGCTGGAGGTCGGGAGCGGCCCGGGCACGTACTCATTCCCGATGTCCCGCCGCTCCAGGTCCGTATCGTGCCTGGACTCCTCCGCGAAGATGCTCGACCGGTTATTCGAAACGGCGGGACGGGAGGGCGTCTCGAACCTGGAGAGGATCGATGCCGATTGGAACACCTTCGACCCGGACAGAAGATGGGACGTGATCGTGGCCGCCCTCTGCTCCGGGTCCGGGACCGATGATTCCATTGAGCGCATGGACCGGCTGTCCGCATCCTGCTGCGCCATGGTCTCCTGGATCGAGAACGGGGGAGACCGCCTTCAGTCCGAGATATGGGCAAGGCTCGGAAAGGAATACAGTTTCGCCTCCAGGACCACCGACGGCATCGTGGAAAAGCTGGAGGCATCGGGGAGGAGGCCGGAGACCCGCGAATTCTCGGCGACGGTGGCGATCGACATGCCGATCGGTGAGGCGGTCCGAAGACAGACCGGGACGTTCTCGTTCTTCGGGGTCGAAAAAGAGGCCGTGGCGGCGGCGGAGGACATATTACAGGAACGGTCGGAAGACGGGATCTGCCGCTTCAGGTCCGTGAACAGGCTACGCGCGACGGTATGGGAGCCTCTGAAATAAAAGATGGAGCCACTGGAGGGAATCGAACCCCCGGCCTACGGTTTACGAAACCGCCGCTCTACCGCTGAGCCACAGTGGCCTATGAGCCGCAAATGAGATGTTGCTTTTAAAGCTTTACACGGAAATCAGCGCCGGTACCTGGGGAACATGTCCCTGAACACCACTGCGTCCGCCGCTATCCTGGGAGATTCGCATATGAATGTGCAGTCCCTCGCGGAGTCTTCCAACGCGTTCGCGAGAAGCTGCATGTCCGGGTCCCTCGCCTCCAACGGCAGGTGGTTCTTCTCCCCCTTGTCGCCGTATTCTATGCAGCTTATGTGGAAATGGGCCCTGTCCCCGCACAACGGGAAGAACTCCCCGAGGAGGGCCCGCATGTCCTCCTCGGTCTTCAACGACCCTCCGTTCCTGGCGTGCACATGGGCCACATCCAGCACCGGGCGTACGCCGTCCACGCTGTCCATGACCTCCTCGATCTCCTTTAGAGTGCCGAACTGCCCCTTCTTGCCCATGGTCTCCACGCCCAGGACCACGTCCCTGATCCCTTCATTGTCCATGTTGTCCTTGCAGACCGAAAGCCCTTCTATCACCGAGTCGGTCGCCGTCTCCGGATGTTTGCCATAGGATGCGGCGTGGATGACGATTATGTAAGCTCCCATGTTATGGGCCACGCGTGCGGTGTCCATTACCCAGCTTACGCTTTTTTCCCTGGTCTCGGCGGTTTCCGAATTGAAGCTGATGAAGTAGGGGGCATGGCAGGAGAGCCTGATGTCCAGACGTTCCGCCGCCGCGCCGATCTCCTTAGCCCTCTCCTCGGAAACGCGTGCGCCGCGCACAAGCTCGACCTCAAGGGCATCGAGGCCCAGGGACCTCGCGTATTCCAAAGATCCTATGGGCGTCTTGCCCTCGGAAGGATATCCTGCGGGACCGAATCTCATACCAGGTGAAGAGCTTTTTGCATATTTACATTCCCGCCCCGGAGCCCTTGCGAATGATAATATTTTTATTTCAAATAAAAATAACTGGATATTCAGTACGGCGCCCCGCGTACCGTGCTTCGTCCGGAACCGCCCCGGCGCAACTAATTATTATCGAAAACACATCGGCGACGCCATGGAGATTTCTATTGAAGTCGACCTGGACGCGACCCTCGGATGCGGCCAGGCCCACCGCTGGAAGAAGGACGGCGGCGTGTGGAGAGGGGTCCTAGGCAACGATAAGGTCGAGCTCGTCCAGAGGGAGGGAGGGTTCGGGTGCGAAGGATGCGGCGAGGAACGCATTAAAAGATATTTCCGTTCGGAGGACGACCTTCCCGCCATAATGGAGGAGATCTCCGGAAAGGACGCGTACATCGCAGGACTCGCGGCCTCCTGCCCCGGACTGAGAATACTCAGACAGGACGTCTGGGAGTGCGCTGCCACCTATATTCTGGCCACCAACGCCAACGTGAAACGCATAGCGAAGATGGTCGGGTCCGTGTGTGTCATGTTCGGAACAGACCTCGGGGGGGCGCATTCCTTTCCGACTCCCGGACAGATATTGGACGGATGCGGAAGCATCGGCGAATGCCGCCTGGGATATCGCGAGGGGCGTTTCGTGGAATTCGCCGAGAAGGTGGAGAACGGCACCTACGACCTGGCATCCCTGGAGGGGCTTGATTACGAGGGCTGCGTGAAGGAGCTGAAGAAGATCAACGGAATAGGTCCGAAGGTCGCGGACTGCGTGGCCGTCTTCGCCTACGGACACCTGGAGGCGTTCCCCGTCGATGCGAGGATCTCAAGGTCGATGAGAGAAGTATACGGCGTCGAGGGGAGCTACGAAGAAGTTTCATCGGCCGGAAGGCGTATCTTCGGCAGGTACGCCGGATACGCACAGGAGCTTCTGTATCACTCCCTGAGCATCATCCTCTGAACATCTGCGTCCGCCATAGCGCACCGGGGGGCGTCATAGCCGGTATATTGCTCGTAGATCTCTGCCAGCATGCCGCAGTTCTTCACGGTGTAGCAGAGCTTGCACATCTCCGTCACGAAATCCACTTCTCCTGCCGCCAGCCTCGCGGCCGACCTTTTTATCTCTTCGGAGAACAGTCCGTACCTCTCGCTGTTCTGGATCGTCTCGTTCTCCCCGCGTTTCTTCTTCAGATACTGGGATATGGCGGCGTCGGTGACCTCGAATTTCCTGGCGACCTGCGCCTGGGTCATGCCGTGCTCGAAAACAAGCTCTCTGGCTATTTCCCTGCGGATGGTGGGCAGAACGTACCAAACTACGATCTCACAAGGTATCTTCATAAGTTAACGATAGTTCAATTGGTTATAAATCACTTGCGCGTGACGGCTCCGGGGTTTGATTTGAGATAGAACTCGACCGCATCCCAATCGTCATCCTGCTCCGCCGATTTGCCCTTCTCTATGGATATGCCGAGGGACCTCGCCGAGTCGCTGAGGAACCTGTAAGCACGGTCCGAACCTTCGAAATTCTCGACCTTGGAACCTGCATACGTGAGCTTCCCGTCGAAATGGCCGGAAATCCTGGTCCCTTCGAATATTACTGCGCGGGACTGGCCGATCTCTCCCTTTATGTGCTGCCTTAGGTAGACGTGCAGGTTGTCCTGGGTGTTGAGGGCGAACGTCCCCCTGTGTACATTCTGTTTCTTCCCGACGTCGGAAGCGAGCATCCACATGAGCGTGGGGTCGTCCCTGATAAAGAATCCCTTCTTGAGAAGCCCCTCCGCCTCGAGGGCTGCCAGCGTCGACCTGACCTCGGACATGCGTGCCGACATGAAACGCGAAAGGTTCTCGGCGGAGAATATACCGAAGTCGCGGAAATGGTGCCTGGCTATTTCCTTGAAAGCGTCTTCTCTCGTCACATTCGGCATGGGTACCGGGCTGTAGTAGGAATCGGAGTCCTGGTAGACCGCGGATAGTTTCGACAGCGCGTTCAGCGCTTCCACGGTGCGTGGCTCTGAAATGGGAGACCCCAACACGATCTCTTTCCTGGATATCGGAGAATGGTTGGAGACCATCGACATCACCAGCTTCTCGTCGCCGTCGAGCTCCTCCGATTTAGCCGCCCTGTACAGTTTTGCGAACTCCTCGGTCGTGTATCCTATGAAGGCGGGGTAGAGCGAGGTCTTGACCAGGTATCCGCGCTCCAGCTGTTTCTTCAGAGTGGTCTTGTCCAGCACCCTCGTGTATATCTCCTGGTCTCCGCGGATGTACCCCCGTGCCCTTACGGCGTTCATCACCGTGGGATATCTGTCGTTGTCGCCGGCCCGCTGCTTCTCGAAGACATAACTGAGAAAATCATCGTCGGTCATGGTGTATTCGACCAGGCCGCCCTTTGCGTAGAAGCCGTTGACCATGACGTAGCCCGCATCCTCCATCATCTTCTTCTCTTCGGGGCCGAGAGCGGAGGCGTCCTTTCCCATAACTTCCCTGACACGGACTATGTCTGTGTTCTTCATTTTGAAGAAGACCATGATGTCGTCTATCGATGCCAGGGCCGCAGGCATCAGTTCGACGGAGTCCAGGTCGAATGCGCGTATCTCTATGCACCCGGACATCTCCCACATCTCGAGGGCACCCACCACCGACGAGCCTTTGATCAGCGGATATACCCAGCTGTCGCCGTAACGGGCGGACAGCTCCGCCCATTTGGACGAGATGTCCGGATCGAAGGGCGTGCACAGACGGATCTTCGACTCGCGTCCGTGGATCCCTCCCAGGGCCTCCAGCTCGTCTTCGAATACGAACATCTGTGTCTGAGAGTCCCCTACTATTATCTGGGAGGCTCCGATGTCTTCCATGAGCCTTTTGGCATCCTCGGGCGCCACGCCCAGAATGTATCTCAGTGCCTGGGCCGGCAGAGGGCCGTAAGCCCTCACGGTCTGTTCGGCGAGCTCCCTCAGAGGGTCCCCGGCGACAGGCCCGGGGCGGTACGCCATGTATGTGTTCTCGGTCCCCCAGTCTTCTCTTTCGCCGAACGCCCTTACTATCTTGAGGGACCTGTCCAAACGGTAGACTGCCTCCTTGAGGGCGTCCTTGTCCATGTTCATCTCGCCGAGAAGCTGGCGCAGTGTGGCCGTGCCCATCCCGTCGATCGTGTTGAGAACCTTTTCGTCTCCGGGCTCCGTCTCGTCGGACCTTAGGGCGGCGAACCTGTCGGCATCCTCCGAAAGCACGTATCTGACGCGTCCGCGCATGAACCTTCCCAGAAGTATCCTTCCGGACTCCCTCATTTTCTGCCATTCCTTCAGCTTGAATTCCCTCACCCGGCTGAACACGTCGATCTCGCTTCCTGCCGACCCGTAGAATTTGAAATAATCCTGGATGCTTTCGAACCGGCGCCCCTTTGATGCGCGGTAGTCTTCCACAGCCTCGAAGCTGTACACGTTCTCCTTGCCGGCCCGGAGCCTCATCCTGTCAGTCTTCAGCATGTACTGGTCGCCTTCGGATATCAGGAACCTGCCTTTGGCGACCTCCCCGCTGCTCAGAAGCGACTCTAGAGATGCGCGGGACTCGTCGTCCGTCAGCGACAGGGCGAACGCCACCTCGGCCGATGTGGCCGGAGCGAAACACTCCAGGTGCCTGGTTATTATCCGGTCGGCGGCCGCGTTCCTGTCGATGTCGGGATGGTCCGCCTTGGAGTACAGCCACTTGCCGTTCCCGGTGACGGCCGTCCTCGCGACCTTGTACATGGACTCCAGCTTCCTGATCGAACGGTAGACCATGTCCTCGCTGACCTCCAAGGACTCGGATATCCGGTTGATGGGCGTGTCCGTCGTGACTTCTTCCAGGACCTTGGCGTCGATCTCCGTCATCTCGCGCTCCTTGGCGGTGGCCGCCGCGTAGAAGGGTACCTCCTCGGCCGCCATGACGTATGGGTCGTCCATGAAGACCGAGCCGATCCTCCCCTCGGAAAGCAACTCCCTTATCCATTTGTCCACGGTCTTCTTGTCTTCGTCCGAATATGCGTAGATGTTCCTTCCGCGCTCGCGGAGCGCCTGAAGAGGACCTGTGCGCATGAGCATCGGGACGATGTCCTCCTTGGTCTGAATGCGACCGATCTTCTCCCGGAAGTAGGGGACGATCTGGTCCTCGTCGAACTCGAACTCTTTGACCGCGTCTCCCAGCGCGCGGTAGAGGACCTTGCGGTGCAACTCCCTCAGCAGGGCGGAGCGGTCCTCCATCAGCACTATGTCGGAGAAGCTTGAGATTATGGCGCTGTGGGCGAACGGCGAGGGGGTCCCCGTGTACGCCACGGTCTCGACCTTCATCTTCCCCTCTTCGATCAGCCTGAGGACATGCTCCGCGTTTCGGATGTCCATGTCGTCCTCCATTATCTCCCTGTACGTTTCCTCGATGACGGGCATGTTATCCATGTTGCCGAGCTCATCGAGGAGATAGGACGAACGTATCTGCTGCCTGTTCACTGAGATGGAGCGGCCCATGTAGTTCCTGAGGATCATGAAGCTGCGGGACGCTGTGTGTCTGAACCTGAGTTTGAATATCTCCGAGTCCTTTATCGCCTTGCGAAGTATCTGCTCGATGTCCTTGGATTTCAGCATCCCCGGAATCTTGTGCGTTTCGACCTTACGCGATGTCCCGATCATGAAGTTATCGTCGGAGACCGTGACCGAAACATTGGTTCCCAGGACGTTCGTGAGGCGGTATGCGTATCCGCGGGAAAGCGCGTCGTTGACCCTCCTCCCGAAGGGGAAATGGAAGACCAGCCTCTGATTTCCGGACGGGTCGATATACTCCTCGATTGCCAGTTTTTCCGAGTCGGGGATAAAACCGGCTACCGCCTTCTGCTCCCTGAAGTACGATACTATGCTCCTCGCGGAACCCTCGTCTATGTCCAGGTCCTCCGACATCCCCGAAATCAGCGTTCCCGTGTCGGATTCCAAGCGTTCGGACATCTCCTTCCTGAACTTGGCGATGTCCATTGAAAGATCGAAGCTCCGAGGGAGCATCTCGCCCGCCCACGACGGCACCGTGGGCTTCCTCCCCGTGGCCTCCTTGACGAATGCGGTCATGCCCTTGGACCTTACGAACTCGAAGGACCGCCCGCCCAACACGAAGACGTCCCTCGGAGAGAGCCTCTCGACGAACTTTTCGGAAAGCTCGCCCGCGATGGAACCGTGGCCGGTGACCACTTTGTAGTTGGCCTCTTCCGGGATCGTGCCCAGGTTGAGGTAGTAGATCATCCGGGCCCCCTTCTTCCTGCCGAACTGGTTCTCGTCCTCGTCGAACCATATCTTCGAATACACGCCCTCGAAGTCGTCGCGGCTGCCTAGATATCTCAGATCGCTGAGGAACTCTTCCTTGGTCAGGTTCCTGTAGCAATAAGACCCCTTTACCAGACGGAATGCGGCGTCCACGTCCCATCTGCTGTCCAGGCTCATCCCTATGATAGCCTGGGCGAGGACGTCCAGGCAGTTCTCGGGTATTCCGACGCGGTCTATGTCGCCGCGATGGGCGGCGCGGCACATGACGGCACATTCCACCAGGTCGTCGGGGTCGAAGACCAGGAGGCGGCCCTTGGCCACCTGTCCGAAGCTGTGGCCGCTGCGGCCGATCCTCTGAAGGCCCTTGGCCACCGATTTGGGGGAGCCGATCTGGCAAACGAGGTCCACGGAACCTATGTCTATCCCCAGTTCCAGGGACGTCGAGGATACCACGCATTTGATCTCCCCCCTCTTGAGCCGCTCCTCCACATCGAGCCTCGTCTCCCTTCCCAGGGAGCTGTGGTGGACCTCGATGTTCTCAAGCCCGCGCTCCTTTAGCTTGTACACAACGCTCTCCGCCCCTGAACGGGTGTTTGTGAACACCAGAGTTGTCTCGTGGCCATCGATGAGCTCCTTGAGCTGGTCGTACATCATCGAGTTGACCATCTCCGACGACAGGGCCGTCATGTCGGCAGAAGGGCATATCACCCGTAGGTCCAGCTGCTTCTTCGAATCTGATTCCACTATCGTGACGTCCCTGACCGAGCCGTCGTTGTTGTTACCGACCAGGTATCCCGCGATCGCCTCCATGGGGGCGAGGGTTGCAGACAGTCCGATGCGCGAGAAATCCGTCTCGCACCAGTCCTTGAGCCTCTCCAATGTTAGTGAGAGGAACGCGCCCCTCTTCGAATCGCAGATGTCGTGTATCTCGTCCAATATTACCCATTCAACTTTTTTCAGGCTCTCCCTGAACTTGGGCGCCGATATCACAAGGGCCAGGGATTCGGGCGTGGTTATCAGGATGTGGGGAGGGTGGCGGGACATCTTCTGCCTCTCGCTCTGGGGAGTGTCCCCCGAGCGCACGGCTACCCTGATCCCGGGGGGATCGAAGCCGTGGTCGATGGCGACCTGCGCCATCTGGTCCAG
>DAMX01000045.1:15958-18445 GCA_002497195.1 Methanomassiliicoccaceae archaeon UBA354
ATGTAGATGCAGTAAATCCTCTCCTCCAGCGTCCCCGCTCTGGCATACTTTGTGAGCTCGTTGATGATGCTTGTGAACGCCGTCAGCGTCTTACCCGAACCCGTGGGGGAAGACACAAGCACGTTCTTCCTCTGGTGAATGAGCGGTATGGCCTTGGCCTGCGGTTCTGTGAGGCCGTCGAACCTCTCCTCGAACCATGTGGAGATCAGAGGCTCCATGACGCCCATGACCTCTTCCTTAGTATACACCGTATTAGATCTCTCTATCATTGCGAAGCCCAATCCCTTGTCCTTAGTGTTACACCGTATTTATCTTTCTTCTTTCGGAGCAAAAAAGGATTATATCTGCACATACAATGTTCATGCCATGAAAAGTCGGATCGCAGCTTTGCTCCTGATCGCGGTTCTGGTCCTGCCCCTTGCGGGACTGGCGCTGAGCGTCGACGAAGCCTATGCGGCCGGCGATGTGACCTTCACGGGAGTGGCCCGGGACAGCGACGGAAATCCTCTGACCGGAGGAGCGGATGTCCGTCTCGAGTGGGATGCCGGAGATACCGGCGTCGGGGTCTCTGGGACCGTGACGTCGGGTTCCGACGGCGGTTTCACGGTCGTTCTGCCAGGGACTTACGACGATTCCATCGCCAATATCGTGAAGATAACCTACAAGAAAGACCCCCTGATGATGATATGCGACGATGTAGTCCTCGAGGACTATGCCATATCCGGCACGACCTTCGATCTTGGCGAGGTCGACGCCGTGTTCGAGTACACCATGGGCAAGAACATGACGGTCGTGGGGACCGTGAAATACGGGTCGGAGCTGATTCCGGGCGCGACCGTTTCCCTTCTGAGGAGCAACGGTTCTGTGGCCGGGACCGATACGACCGATTCCGACGGAAAATATCTGATCGAATGCGAGCCCGGGACTTACACCGTGACGGTCAAGCGCGGCGGTTTCGAAGAAGCGATCAAGGAAGACATCACGGTTGGAACGGGTACGGCCAGCAGCTCTGAGACGTGCGACTTTCAGCTTGTGAAGACGCCGGAGCAGACCTATTGGGGCCTCGACCTGCCGCACCTTTTCACCCTGGTGGGCCTTTTCATCGCGGGCATCCTTCTGATAGTCGTGACCGCCTACGTGGTCTATGTAAGGAGACATCACGGCAGGCTGAAGATAGTGGACGACGAGGACTGATCAGCGCTTAAGGTTCCCGCGGACATCCTCGTAAAGGTTCCCGCCGTCGGCGTCCATGGCTACGATCAGCGGGCCCAGTCTCTCGGCGTCGAACTTCCATATCGCCTCGGCCATGCCAAGGTCGCTCCATTCCGAACCTTTGCTCTCTCCCAGGCCTTCGGCCAGGGATACGGCCGTACCTCCTACGGCGGCGAGATAGACGCATCCGTGCTTCTTCATCGCCTCCCCTACCTCCCGGGACATGCCGCCTTTGCCTATGATGGCCCTGATCCCGAACCTTTCGATCATCTCCGGTTCCAGGGAGTCCATTCTGGCGCTGGTGGTCGGGCCCGCCGACACGGGCATCCATTTTTCGCCGCGCTGGACCATGATCGGGCCGCAGTGGTACAGCACCGAGCCGAATATCTCTTCCGGGACGTCTTCTCCCGACCGGGCCTTTTCCAGAGCCCTCTTGTGCATCTCGTCCCTGCCTGTTATGACCTGGCCTTTGACATACACGGTATCGCCGAGCCTCAGGGATCTGACCGTCTTCTCGTCGAGGGGGGAGACCAGTATCACCTGAACACCCCCTGGGTGTACTCCACCTTGTCAGAGGTCATCCTTGCGGTCGCCCTGCGGTTTGCCCAGCATCCTATGCTTACCGCCACCGGAAGGCTGGCGGTGTGGCAGGCGGCCTTCTTGATCCTCACGCCGAGGACCGTTGTGGCGCCTCCGAGGCCCATTGGGCCCAGGCCGCTTTCGTTCAGTTTCACGAATATCTCCTCCTCCATCTTCCTGAGATCGGGGTCGGGATTGTCTTCTCCCACAGGCAGGAGCAACGCCTCCTTTGCCATGGAAACGCACTTTTCAGATGTTCCGCCGATGCCCACTCCGATTATCCCGGGAGGACAGGGCCGTCCTCCCGCGTCGAGCACGGCGTCTATTATCGTTTTCATGACACCCTCCTCCCCGTCCGACGGGTTGAGCATCGCCAGGCGGGTCATGTTCTCCGATCCTGCGCCTTTCGGCATTACGGTTATCTCCGTGAAATCGTCGTCGGTGGGGACGAAGTGGACTATCGGCATGCCCTCGCCCAGGTTGTCGCCGTGGTTCTCGCGGGTCAGGGGGTCCACCGTGTTGGGCCTGAGAGGTATCTCCTTCGTTGCCCTGGCTATCCCTCTTTCGATAGCTCCGATCATTGAGGAATCGAACTTCCCGCTGATGAAAAATACCGGTATCCCTGTATCCTGGCACATGGGGTGGGAAAGGAACTCGGCCTTGCGGACGTTATCCATTATCGCTCCTAACTGGGAA
>DAMX01000019.1:0-2950 GCA_002497195.1 Methanomassiliicoccaceae archaeon UBA354
GAGGCCAGATATCTTTGCAGGATCGTCACCGGCAGGATGAGGGTCGGGGCCGGCACGATGACGATACTCGATGCTCTCGCCGAGGCTTTTGCCGGCAAGGATGACAGGCCCGAGATAGAGAGGGCGTTCAACATAACCTGCGACCTGGGCCTCGTGGCCAAGACCATAGGCGAGGGCGGCATGGAGGCCGTAAGTAAGATCAGGGTGAGCATAGGAAGCCCCTTGAAGGTAATGCTTGCGGAGAGGCTCAGGTCCATACCGGAGGTCGTGGAAAGGCTGGGCGGGAAGTGCGCCATGGAATACAAGTACGACGGCATCAGGGTCCAGGCTCACATAAAGAAGGATTCGGTGATACTATACTCGAGAAGATTGGAGGACCTTACACCGAATTTCCCTGATGTGGCACTTTCGCTGAGGGAGCATTGCGGCTTCGAAGAGGCAATAGTAGAGGGCGAATGCGTCGCTGTGGACACGGAAACAGGGAACATGCTGCCGTTCCAGGAAGTGACGCACCGCAGGAAGAAACACGGTATTTCGGATGCCATAAGGGATTACCCCGTCCGCATTTTCCTGTTCGACATGCTCTACGCCGACGGGAAGGATATGACGCCGGAACCGTATCTCGATAGACGCTCGGCGATAGAATCCGGTTTCAAAATATCCGATAATATCCAAATGACCGCCATGAAGATCGTTTCTTCGTCGGAAGAGGGACAGAGGTTCTTCGACGAGGCCGTCTCAGCGAGATGCGAGGGGATAATGGCCAAATCCATCTCGGAAGATTCCGTTTATAGAGCAGGCTCCAGAGGGTTCCTGTGGATAAAATACAAGAAAGATTACCAGCAGGCGCTGGTGGATTCTTTCGACCTTGCGGTAGTGGGCGCATTCTACGGCATGGGAAAGAGGGCCGGAAAATACGGGGCGTTGCTCATGGCCGCCTACGACCAGGATACCGACCGCTTCGGAACGGCCTGCAAACTGGGCACGGGCTTTGACGACGAGTTCCTGGACAGGCTGCCGGAGATGCTTGAACCGCACATGAGCCAGGACAAACCGCCGTCAGTAGACGCACAGATGGTTCCAGACGTCTGGTTCAACCCCTATATCGTACTGGAGGTGACCGGCGCGGAGATAAGCGTCAGCCCGATCCACACCGCGGCCGCCGGTTACGTGAAGGACGATTCCGGACTCGGGATAAGGTTCCCCCGGTTCACCGGAAAAGTGCGCGACGACAAAGACCCTACCGAATGCACGACATATTCCGAACTTGCAGATATTTACTCCCTGCAGGAGCACGACTCGGACGGATTGGCGTGACCGGCATATCGGGCACACAAAGTTTAAGATATGAGTGGGGGTTGGGGAGCGCATGAAGACCTATGTTGCCGAGAAGACCGAAGATTCAGTCACCCTCGGGCTAAAAGACGCAGACGTGACACTTCTACAGCCGATCATGGATGCCCTGTATAACAACAAAGATGTTCTCATAGTAAGGTACGAGGAGCAGCACCCGGAACTTGATGACACGATGCTTTATGTCCAGGTCAAAAACGGCGATGCTCTGGCTGCCGTGAAGAAGGCGGCCGAAGATGTCGCCGGATACTTCTCGGAGATCGTCTCTTAAATGAGCTACAGGCCCTGCCATACCGACGAGACAAAGATCGGTATGCTCTATTATCTGAGCGGCGCCGAGGGGACCGGAGGGCGCATAAAAGTATTCCCGGAAGATTTCAGAGTCACTGAAGTATCCCGAGGGCCCCCTGAAGAGCCCGAAGGAAAATTCACCATCGCCAAAGTAACCAGCACGAATTGGGAGACCAACCGTATGGTCCGTCTTCTCTCCAGGAGCCTGGGGATCTCGCGTGAAAAAATCGGTTTCGCGGGAACGAAGGACAAACGCGCAGTCACATCGCAGCTCATGTCTTTCGAATGCCCACCCGACAGCCTCGGATCTGTGGGCCTTAAGGACCTTGAGATCACCGACATTTATCGTTCCAAACGCCCCATCAAGATAGGAGACCTGATCGGGAACCGGTTCTCGATAAAGGTAAGAGAGCCGAATATGCCGATTGATGAAATACCTGGCACATTGGACTCTATAATCTCTGACATCCGAGAGGCGGGCGGATTCCCCAACTATTTCGGAGTCCAGCGCTTCGGAGTTGTACGACCGGTGACCCACCTGGTGGGAGAGAGCCTGGTACGCGGAGACACAGAGGGCGCCGTTAGAATGTATCTTTCTTCCCCCTCTGAGTTCGAGAATGATGGGGTTTCTGCCGCAAGGGAAGAGCTGGCACATCGCGATGACTGGAAATCCCTGATAAAGATCATGCCGGAATCCATGGGATTCGAGAAATCCATGGTCGGCCACCTGATAGAGTCGCCCGGAGATTGGACCGGGGCGATAGAGACCTTGCCTAACAATCTGCAGATGATGCTCGTCCACGCCTATCAGTCGTATCTGTTCAACCTGATGCTGAGCAAAAGGATGGAAGCAGGACTGCCTCTAAACATGCCGGTTGCCGGCGACGTTGTGATACCCGTATCTGCCGACGGTACTCCCGACCACGATCATCCCGTATGTGCCACATCCAGAAATATTGACCTTGTCGCAGCACAGGTCGGATCCGGACGCGCATTCGTATCTGTAACCTTGTTCGGAAGCGACAGCGTTACACAGGAGGGAGAGATGGGAGAAATAGAGTCCCGGGTTTTAGAGTCGCAGAAGCTGAAGGCTTCAGATTTCATCATACCCGGACTTCCCAGATGCAGTTCCAGAGGTAGCAGGCGCGAGATACTTTGCCCGGTGAAAGAGATAGGATACAAGATGGGGCAAGACTTCTACGACGCGGAGTTCTCGCTTCCGAAGGGGAACTACGCTACGACACTGATGCGCGAATTCATGAAGTCCCAGATGCTCAATTACTGAGCAACTTGACCGCTCTGGCGC
>DAMX01000019.1:3145-3311 GCA_002497195.1 Methanomassiliicoccaceae archaeon UBA354
TGAGCAACTTGACCGCTCTGGCGCTGTAGACCCCGAGATCATGTTCCTTCATTATGTCGAATACGGACATGTCCTTTCCAACCTTGGATGCAAGATCCTTTACGTCATCGGAGAGCATATCCATGCTCATTTTCCCGTTGATCGCGGAGTAGATGTATGAGACCAG
>DAMX01000019.1:3550-4056 GCA_002497195.1 Methanomassiliicoccaceae archaeon UBA354
TGAGACCAGCATCTTGGCCTCGTCCGCGTCCTTTGCGCCTCCCGCAACGAACGCGCACGGTATCGTGATTATAGGTTCTGTATCTATGTCAGTGAGCCCGGCTCTTACGACCGCGCTGTGCGACAGTTCTTCCATCCTGACGAACTCCGGCGTTCCTGGGATTATCTCACCGTATTCGGATATGTCGGAGAGATATTCCATGACCGCTTCGGAGGTGGCCTGGTCCAGCTCCAGCATGTTTTCGATGCCGGGATCGTCCAGGGAGCGCTTGCTCACGTAAGCTCTGCGCAGCAACCTCTCTGCAAATCTTTTGACGGTTTCGGAAGCATCCTCCTCGTCTTCCTCGGCCCCCGATTTGGTGGCCGCCCTCTGGGACAGCACCGTCGCCTCTTGTGACCGTCCGCTCCTCGAAAGAATGTCCGACATCTCCTCAAGAAGCTTCGGGTCGGGGTTCTGTGTCCTGAGGAGACGCTTGTACATCTCAAGCACTCCCGCCTGGTTGCGAC
>DAMX01000019.1:4277-4473 GCA_002497195.1 Methanomassiliicoccaceae archaeon UBA354
TCTCAAGCCCTCCCGCCTGGTTGCGACGTTCCGAAAACACCCTGGCCTTCGTAACCAGCGCCTCCGGGTTATCGGGCTCCTCGGACAGCACCGTGTCGGCGACCCTGTCTGCATCTTTTATGTCTCCGTTGATGTAATGGGCCGATGCCAGACGGTTGCGTGCGGTGTTGTCGGACCCGCATTTGGATACCGCCAT
>DAMX01000019.1:4736-8496 GCA_002497195.1 Methanomassiliicoccaceae archaeon UBA354
TTCACAGCTTCCGCCATCGGAATATTTCATCGCGTTCTGATATGCTGCCAGAGCCCCCGGTATGTCACCCAACAGTGACCTCAGATCTCCATCCTTCACCCATAGGACCGGGTCCTCCTGGGATACTCTGAGGCCTTCCGCAACCACGGCCTCCGCGCCCCTGACGTCTCCGTCCGCGGCGTATACCTCGGACCTGAAAAGAACATATTCCGTGTTTCCGGGCTCCAGTTCCAATGCGCGGTCGGCCATCCTTGCGGCCCCCCTCAGGTCCCCTGTGGAATAAAGCGAGCGGGCGATGTCGAACAGAGCCTCGTCGTCATCGGAATCGGCCGGCTCTTCGTGGGTATTTTCCTCCTCTATCACAGGATGTTCCTTCTCGACCTTCGCAACGGCCTCGGCATCCTCTTCCAGCTCGGCGAATATCTTCTCGGCCGATACCTTGTCCCCATTGGAGAGGAAGGCATGTGCCAGATCGTTCTTTACAGACCTGTTTTTCGGATCCTTCTCCAAAATCCGGTAACATGTGGCTATCAGCTCGGGATAGTTGCCCATCGAGGTCAGTATGCTTTTCCTAGAAAGGAGAAGAGGCATTGACGAAGGGTCCTTGACAAGCTTGGAATTGATGAATGACAGTGCTCCGCTGCGGTTCCCGAGTTTCATCATACATTCCGCCGCATCGGTTATAGCGTAGGTGTCCTTGGAATCTATTGTGGATATGTCGGAACATACGCCGATAGCCTCCTCGTACATCCCCGCGTGCATGCATATCTCTTTCTTCACGACATAGGTATCTTTGTTCCAGACGTCGACCATTATCGCCATGTCGATGAAATAGAGGGATTCCCTGTATCTTCCCGCGCGGGCGAAGATCATTCCCTTTTTCACAAGCGCGTATGCGCTGTCCGGCTTCAGCTCTATCGCGCGGTTCAGCGATTCGATGGCGCCGTGAAGGTCGCCTTTCTTCTCTTGTACCGATGCCTTGGAAATCCAGAACTCGGGCTCATCCAGGTCCATCAGCACCGCCCGGTTGTATGCCTCCTCGGCAGAATCCAGGTCCCCTGCGGCCTCGTCGGCCATCCCCTTGGAATGCCAGATCACCGATGAGAATGGGTCGGCCGCAGCGGCGGCGGCAAATGATACTGAAGCCCTCAGATGTTCTCCCAGAGCGTATTCGGCGTTGCCTCTGAGCCTTCGTACGAGAGATATGCTGCCGTACTCCGCATCCATCTCTTCGCATAGGAGGGCGGCCTCTTTGTACATGCCGTCCCTGATCATGGATTCAATAACGGTTATGAAATTTTCCGGCCTGCGGTCAGCCCTTATGGCTTTACGGTAAGAGGACAGGGAGCCTTCCGTGTCTCCCATGGCCATCATCACTTCGGACGAATCCAACATTATGTCCGCGTTTTCGGGGTCCAGCTTCAATATCCTCTCGCACATCTCAAGGGATGCGCGGTTGTTCCCCTGGGAAGTGTATATGTCCTTGACGAGGACCATTATACCTATGTCGGACGGGGAGAGCTTGAGCGCCGTCTGCGCCTCTTTCATTGCCTTATCCGATTTACCCATTGCGAAAAGGACTTTTGCGCGCTGGAGACGGGACTCCGGGTCCTTGGGATCTGATTTTACCGCTGCGGTGGCGGCCTCCAGGGCACCGGGGTAATTCCCGTTCACCGAATCGTTCATGGATTTCAGGATGTTCGCCTTGGTGTTTTCCGGATAGTTCATCAGTATCTTTCTGACGACCGGTTCCGCATGGGCGTTCATTGAGTCCGAGACCAGCCTCTCAGCGCATTTCAGATACGCGTCGAGGTCCGCCCTCTCGGTATCGAGGAAATCAAGCATGCATTGGGCCGCGTCGTCCCTGCGGCCGATTTTGGTGTATGCATCGGTAAGGCCCTCCATCACCATCGGGGAATGCGGGTCCGATGCTTCCGCGTCCCTGTAAAGCTCCAGCGCCTTGTCGATCTTGCCGCCGTTCAGGCATACTCTGGCCGCCTCGCAGGTGATGTAAGTGCAACCCTGCTTGACGAGACCGTTGTACAGCACCTCTGCAGAATACCAATCTTTCTCGTCTGCGGACATCCGTGCGGCGGCAAGCACATAGTCAGGGTGTTTTGCGGCATATTCCTTCGCACCCACCAGTGCGTCTGTGGCTACATCGTGGTCACCGCCGAACCAATCCGAATAGATGCGATACAATCTCTGTTGGGGGCCATCTTCCTCTCCCTCTCCCTCTCCGCAGGGTACGGTGGCCCTTCCAGCGTAAAGAAGCTCCATGTTCCTGTAATACATCCAACCGCCGGCCGGATCGGACTCCTCCAGGAGCTTGTATATCTGCTGATCTAACGGGTCGCTGCATCTGCCGTGAAGAAGCACTTTCTTCGCCGAAGGCTTGTCGCCCCTGTCAAGCAGCAGACGTGCGTGCACACTGCTCCTGAGGGGTATATCCAGTCCGTCCCGTACCGTTTCGAACATCTCCGCGGCTGATTCCGGATCGCCCATCCTCTGGTACAGTATCGCGGCTTCCAGAGCGGGTGCGCAGTCCGTGGACCGGCGTTTCGATACCAGGTCCGGAAGTATGGAAGAAAGGCGTTGGCTACCGCTGTCGAACAGGGAGTCCATCAGCCTGACAAGTACTGCGGAATTCACGGGGCCCTTGGAGGCCAGCACCTCGTCGGCCACCGATTCGGCGGGATTGCCCTTCTTTCCGAGTGCAAACTTAGCAGACCCAGACCCCGAAAGTCTCCTCCACATAGCTAAATCCGAGGAACTCTGGAATACCGGCCCTGAACCCATCGAAAACGATATGAGGGATTCAGTAAATAAAAGTAGGTAGAGCAAGCAGATTCGGGACCTAGACGTCTTCCTCCACGACCATTCTGATAGCCCCGGGGGCCGCGACAGAAGTCGTGGGGCG
Source organism: Methanomassiliicoccaceae archaeon UBA354 (assembly GCA_002497195.1). Classification (GTDB taxonomy): domain Archaea; phylum Thermoplasmatota; class Thermoplasmata; order Methanomassiliicoccales; family Methanomethylophilaceae; genus VadinCA11. Next base: position 7,657 of record DAMX01000019.1, read on the forward strand.
TGGAGCCATGATATGACGGAACCTACATCATGATTATATACCAGTGAAAAATTAAGGGAACCTGTTGCAGCTGTAATCTAGCTGGTTAGGATTCGAGCCTTCCAAGCTCGTCGCCCGGGTTCGAATCCCGGCGGCTGCACTCATCTTTTAAAAAACCTCCCTGGCCCTGAATGTTTTTTGTACTCACATGCCTTTCTCAGCAACATGGCCACTGTGATCGTCGATATGGCTTTCTGCGACAAGAAGCACAAAATAACCGCGAAGCTCAGGGAAGACGGAGACTTGGACATCCACATTGCATCTGATTGTATGCACATCAGAGAATATGCCGAGAAGCTCGGCGAGACCGTCACGGTCAAGGATGTCACAGATAGGAACGGCAGCCGGGTTTACGACCCGGAGATATGTTCTGCCGCATCGGCCACATGTCTTGTGCCTCCGGGCATCATCAATGCTGCCTGGCTCGAGCTTGGGATGCTTTCCGGGTCCAGAGCTAAACAGATCCACGCCAACTGCGTGCGCTTCACCGATGAAGGGTCGGACGACCTCATCGACGGCTGATATGCCCTTCGGGCGGGCGTCCGCCGTACGCATCGTGTCGCGCCGCAGCCGATCGTCAACGAACGATTCAACCGTGTCGGTAGATGGGGCTTCGAAAAATGAGTAAGAGGTTTGGAGGAAATCTGTGATCATTCGTCGTGGACCTTTATCGATTCCTCGACGGGTATGACGAATATGCGCCCATCTCCTATGTGTCCTGTCAGCGCAGCCTCCTTCACGGTATCTATGGTCAGCTGCTTCTGATCGTCTTCCACTACGATCTCGAGCATCATCTTGTCT
>DAMX01000002.1:0-522 GCA_002497195.1 Methanomassiliicoccaceae archaeon UBA354
CGCCCATAACCGACCCGGGGGTCGGAGCTTTCCTGATAGTCCCCATGGCGGCGTTCAAGTTCGCTTCCCGTCCGTTCGTCGTTCCCTATACGGCGAAGATAACCGTCGAGGCGGTCATGGACAAGGGCTGCCTCATCGTGGTGGACGGCCAGCACGAGTACCCGATGAGGGGAGGGACGCGGGCGGAATTCTCGCTTTCCGACAACCTCGCCAAATTCATCAAGCTGGACAAGGATTTCTACTCGAGGGTCAGGGAGAAGCTGGTGAACGCCATATGAAGAAGATACGGGGAATATACGCGGAGCTCGTGGACGCATTCAACGAAGCTGCCCGCTCAACCTATCCGGAAGAGTTCCTGAGCATGATGAGGGAGGACGACGGCATAATCTCCGAGCTGGTATTGATACCCGGCACGGTCTATGGAGATTCCCATAGCTTTCTGAGCGATTGGATGGCGCCCGTGGACTTCAGCCTGGTCGGTACCGTCCATTCCCATCCGGGCCATTCCAACGAACCGTCGGA
>DAMX01000002.1:820-3936 GCA_002497195.1 Methanomassiliicoccaceae archaeon UBA354
GGCGAGGCGCTGGACCTGGAGCTTTTCACTGACTCCTGAGGCTGTTGGCCACAATATCTTTGGCCATCTCGAGCAGCCCTACCGCATAGGCCTTGTCACCGGCCTCGACCTTGATCTCCATTATCCCATCCTGGTCCGGATAGCCGAGTAGGAACCAGCCATCCTTCATGTCTACGCGCCATCCCTTGGTGTGCATGAAATTCTTGTAGTCGAGGTCGTCGATCGCGTCGGCGATCTTCCTTCCCAGAGCCTCGTAGCTTCCGGTGCAGTGTACCCTGGTGCTGTCCGTCACGAAGACGGGCATCTCGTCCAGGATGCTGCTCAGGCTGTTGGTGCCGGCGAACTGCGCGATCTTCGCGGCCGCGAAGATACCGTCCGGGCATTTTGTCATTCCCGGGAGAACTATCGTTCCGTTGGCAAGTGCTCCGAAGTCCGCCCTCTCCTCCCTCATGGTGTCTCCGAGGGACACAGGGGTAGGCTCGCATTTTATGATCCTGCGTTTGTCATTCTCCGTATCGTCGCCCCAGAATGCGCGGTCGACATTGGAAGAAATGTCCACGGGCACGACCATCTTGTCGGGCTTCAGGAATCCCACCAGAAGAGCCAGCAGTTTGCTGCCCGTAACGTATCTGGCCTCCTCGTCCATCAGCGCCAAGCGGGTCCCGTCGCCGTTCAGGAGTATTCCGATGCTCCCCGGCGTAGCCTTGACCGCCGCCCGTGCGTCCTTTGCTTCCGGGGCCTCGATCCCTGGAAACCTTGGCGCATAGTTGCGGTCGGGATGGGAGTTGATGCTGGTCACGTCGGCTCCCGCGGCGGCCAGCGCCTGGGGGGCCACCAGAGATGCGCTGCCGCATCCGCAGTCCACGACGACCGGGCAGTCGATCTCCCCGCAGACGCTGACCAGTTTCTTGATATAGTCGTCCGCTACAGTGTCAGATCTCCTTATGGTGCTTATCGAGTGATACTCCGGCAGAGGTGCCGAGCTTCCGATGTATTTTTCCAGCTGCCTGATCTGCTGGTCGTTGAACCTGGACCCGTCCGGGTTGCGCAGGGTGATCCCGCTGACCATCCCATATACGTTGGGCTCGCCAACCATGGCGCAGCAGTTCGAATCTCTGCCGGCCAGCGCCCCCGCGGGGGAAGGTACATAGCCGGCATCGACCACGTGCGACCCCACGGAGAGAACCCCCGACACGAAGGCGTCCCTTATCATCCTGCTGCTGCGGCTGAGGTCCATCCCCACCGTGACCTTCCTGTAGGTCGTTCCAACGGCTCTTCCGGCATGGAGGGCTTTATCCGGTGTCATTGCCGCATCTACAGTAGACATAAGCTCCAATTTATTGGAAGGCATCAAGTAGCAATGGTCTTTGGTTGTTCATATTTCTTACCATGATATCCTTCTACGGATTGAGTCCAAATGTCCCAGACATCCTTATTTTGCTCGAAAATCAAATAATATTTAAATACTATCAATGTAGATTTATCAAAAGGATGGCCAGTACTGGCCAGCTCAATGGAAGGGAAAACATGGTTATGGAAAAAATCGATTTCGGCAAAGCACAGATGATAGCCAAGTCAAAGGGTCTCCAGCCCGGGAGGGTCAAGGGCACCCAGGGCGTTCAATTCACAAAGGGCTCCAACGACCGTCTGACGGTCATTTCTTGGGAAGAGTTCGAGCAAGCACTCAAGAAGAGGGGCCTGGCAATATACGAGTCGGGCGGCTGGATGAAGATAATGAAGGCATAAACATTCACGCCGGAGGCTCTCCGGCGCATCACTCTTTTTATAGAACTAAGTAATCTCCCGTCCTGGAACGCAGGGGTTGCCGAGCTTGGCCAAAGGCGATAGATTCAGGGTCTATTCGTGCAGGCGTTCGTGGGTTCAAATCCCATCCCCTGCACCATTCTGACTTTGCCCGCATCCCGGCGTGCTTTTCGCGTTCTTTCCGAGCATTTGTGCGCATACGGTCGCGCTATGGGCGGCCCGTACAAACGCATCACCGGCCCCCATGTCGCCATGGTGCCCGGCAGTCGTTTATTTCCGAGAGGGTCCGCCGCGGAGGGATTGCTCAAAAGCGTCCGTTCAGTGGCCGGTAAAGCCTTCACTACGGTCTGCGTCGTCCGTAAAGCCTATCCCCGGACGGAGTAAAAGTCGGAAATCCCGCTTGTCCGGAAATCGGTCCATTATGGTCACTTCTAAAGTGCCAGTACAGTGATCTTAGAACAAATAGGAGATCAATGTCGCAACGGCGGTCATGGCTATCAGCAGCAATGCGACACCGGCCCATTTTAGATCCCTCTCCCTGAACAGGGAGGCCATCGAGACAGCAACCCCCAGCATGGGAGAGACTATAAGAACCAAAATGCCCAGCCATAGGGCGGTCTCGCCCATGCCCAGAGATTCCATGGCGAGTCCGAGGGCGATCATCGATACGCCGGCGACGGCACCCCACCAAAGGGCCTTTGAGGTCGACTCGTTGAGGCTCAGAACAATCCCCCCGCATCCATCATCATCACCGTTGCTATGAAGAACAAAAGCACCGAAAAATATCTTTTCAGGGACTTCCCGTCCACATGGGAGGTTATCTTGGTCCCGATCATGGAGCCGATGAAACCTCCGACGGCCACAGCTCCGGCGAACGTCAGCGAGATGTCGCCCATCGCGAAATAGAGCACCGCACCGGCGAACGCGGTAATGCCGATCATGTAGTTGCTGGTGGCCGCCGCGGCCTTGATGGGGACATGCATATGCAGGTTCATTATGGGCACCTTTATGGCGCCTCCGCCGATACCCGTCATCGAGGCAAGGACTCCGGCCACCGTGCACATGGCGGCCCCGCTCTTCGTGTTCCGGATCTGGTATCCCACGTCTTTCTTCTGCACATCGTCGTAATACGTGAAGCAACGTTTACCGGAGCAGTCGCCGGGTTCCACCGCGAGCTCGGGGTTGAAGATCATCTTGGCCCCGCTGTACACCAGGACCAGCGAGAAGATCACGGTCAGCGCCGCATTGCTGATGTAGGTCGCTGCCACGACTCCGGCGATGGCGCCTATGACGGTCGTGATCTCCAAAAAGAGCCCCAGCCGTATGTTGGATATGCCTTTGTCCACATAGAC